>JAJZQA010000201.1 GCA_021810985.1 Deltaproteobacteria bacterium | reverse complement strand
CGCCGTGCGCTGCGATTCCTTTTCCCTGACCTTGTACGATACCGGGGCTCCGAAAGAATATCGCAGCGTCCTGAGTGTCATCGAGAACGGCAAGACCGTCATCGACAAGCGGCCGGTAATTGTCAACTCGCCGCTGACCTACCGGGGAATTACCTTTTATCAGTCCAGTTACAGCCAGGATGGCAACCCTTCTTTCCACTTTACGGTACGTGACCGTACCACCGGCACGGAAACCCGGTTGTCCGCGACCGGTAACCAACCGCTGACCCTCCCTGGTGGAGAGACTCTTACCGTCCTCGGGTTTGCCCAGGATGTCGGCAGCATCTACCCGGGGTTTTCCGGTCCTGCCGTGCAGGTGCAGGTCCAAGGGAAAGGCCCGGCCGCCGAACCCTTTGCGCTGCTGCAGAAGTATCCGGGCTTCAATGCCGAGAAGAGCGGGATCAATGCCATTTCTTTTGCGGGCGTCGATCAGAAGTGGCGCACCGGTCTTCAGGTTACCAAAGACCCGGGTGTCTGGGTGGTCTGGGTCGGCTGTTTCATGCTGGTGTCCGGGATCTTTATTTCCTTTTTTCTCTCGCACCGGCGGATCTGGGTGCGTATTGGCGGCGGCCGTATCGTAGTGGCGGGAAGCACCAGCAAGAATCAGGCTGCGTTTCGTACTTCCTTTGATGACATTGTTGATCAACTGAAAAAGATTTAGCTTCGGAGGTATGCGAATGACCAGTTCTCTCCTTTTCAATAGTGCAACCCTATCCTACTTTGCGGCTACGGTGATGTTTTTTGCCTATCTTGCCAGCAAAAACAAAACCATCGGTCTTGCCGGCACAATTGCCTCGTTGTTCGGCCTTCTCGTTCAGACCGTAGCCTTCGGGCTGCGCTGGAAAGAGTCGTATGATCTTGGCCACGGCCATGCGCCCCTCTCGAATCTCTATGAATCGGTTGTGTTTTTCGCCTGGACCATCGTCCTGATCTTCCTCCTCATCGATGCCAAGTACCGTTACCGGGCGGTTGGCGCCTTCGTACTTCCCTTTGCCCTGATGGGTATGGCCTGGGCCCAGTTGATGGGTGATGCCCAGAAACAGATTCAGCCCCTGGTCCCGGCTCTCCAAAGCGACTGGCTTCTCTATCACGTGATCACCTGTTTCCTTGGCTATGCGGCCTTTGCGGTGGCCTGCGGTGTTTCGATCATGTACCTGATCAAGGCGAAACACGAGCAATCGTCCGGAAAATCACCGGCCGGAGGGGTGCTCTCGCTCTTCCCGTCCTCGAAAATTCTCGACGATCTCAATTACAAGGCGATCATGATCGGTTTTCCGTTGCTGACGCTGGGGATCATCACCGGTGCGGCCTGGGCGAATTATGCCTGGGGTTCCTACTGGAGCTGGGATCCGAAGGAAACCTGGTCGCTGATCGTCTGGTTTATTTATGCCGCTTTCCTGCATGCCCGGATCACCCGCGGTTGGGTCGGCAAACGTGCCGCCATTCTTTCCATCATCGGTTTTGTCGCGACGATCTTCTGTTATCTGGGTGTGAACCTGTTGCTCTCCGGTCTGCATAGCTACGGGGGAGGGTAACGCCGGGCGAAACAAGGCCGGCGCGGTTTGATGGAATATCCCGAGGTTTCAATAATAATCCCGGTTAAACCGGGGGGCGCGGTGCGTGCCCTCGACGGCTTGCGGAAGATCGATTATCCTGACGAATTCTTTGAAGTTCTGGTCGCTGAGGGAACCTGCCCCAGCCGCCAGCGCAATCTGGCGGCCAAGGAAGCTCAAGGGGCACTCCTCTATTTTCTCGATGACGATTCCCTTGTGTCTCCCGATTTTCTGACGCGGGTGGTGTGCCACTACGGGAATGACCAGGTGGCCGTTGCCGGCGGACCTTCCCTGACCCCGGAGGAGGATTCAACGCTTCGCCAGGCCTTCGGTCTCGCCCTTGCTTCGCCGATCGGAGCCGGAAGTGTCTGCAACCGCTATCGCCGGCACGGCGTCTGCCGGGAAACCGGCGATCATGAACTGATCCTCTGCAACCTCAGTTTCTCGTCAGCTGTTTTCACCGAGGCCGGCGGATTCGACGAGCGACTCTATCCCAATGAAGAAAACGAGTTGCTGGTGAGGCTTCGCCGTGCGGGCTGGAAACTGATCCATGATCCCGGACTGGCGGTTTACCGCAGTCAGCGCCCGACCTTTTCCGCCTTTGTCCGCCAGCTGTTCGGCTATGGCCGGGGACGGGCTCAACAGATCCTTCTCGGCGGGGGAAGCACTATCGCTTCCTTTGTTCCGGTCATTTTTCTGCTGTACCTCCTGAGTTTGCCCTTTCTCCAGCGACCTGTTTACTATCTGCCGCTTTTATGCTACCTAGTGATGGTTCTTGCGGAGGTGATTCGCGCTGCCGTTACAAGCGGGAAAACAGTCCCTGCTTGCCTGCTCCCGCTGCTTTTTCCCGTCCTTCACCTTTCCTATGGCGCCGGTTTGCTGTCCGGTCTCGCTGTCTATGGCGCCGGGAAGAGGGCGCGGCCGGTCGGCAGCGTGACGGTGAAGCGGATCAAGCCTTTTGGCGGCGCTCGCACCTGAACCGAAGAATGCTGCGTTCTGTCGTATAATTTTTGAGTTTCCGGTTCATGGTGAAAACCCGACGTTTTTCCTGAACCTTGATGAGAAAGGTGGTAGTTTTTGGACCTGAGTATCGTAGTGCCGATTTTCAATGAGGAAGAAAATGTCGCCGCCCTTCATCGTGAGGTCGTTGCGGCGTTGGAAAAGTGTGAGATAGCCTATGAACTCATCCTGGTTGATGACGGTTCGACGGACGGTTCGCTGCGGTTGCTCCGCGAGATTGCCGCGGGGGACCCGCGGGTCAAGGTGATCAGCTTCCGGCGCAACTTCGGCCAGACGGCCGCGATGGCAGCAGGCTTTGATGCGGCTTCGGGGACGGTTGTCATTCCGATGGATGGTGATCTGCAGAATGATCCGGCTGATATTCCAAAACTGCTGGCAAAGATTGACGAGGGGTATGACGTGGTTTCCGGTTGGCGCCGGGACCGGAAAGATGCTTTTATCAACCGCACGCTGCCGTCGATCCTGGCGAACAGTTTCATTTCCCGGATGACCGGAATCCGGCTCCATGACTACGGCTGCACCCTGAAGGCCTATCGCCGGGAAGTCCTGGAGGGAATCAATCTCTACGGTGAGATGCACCGTTTTGTGCCGGCCCTCGTCTCCCAATTCGGGGCGAAGGTGACCGAAATTCCGGTCGGGCATCGTCCGCGGCTTCACGGTACGAGCAAATACGGCATTTCCCGCACCATGCGCGTGATACTGGACCTGCTGACGGTGAAATTCCTCCTCAACTATTCGACCCGGCCGATACAGCTCTTTGGCCGGCTCGGCATCTATACCCTGTTTGCCTCGCTCTTTACCGGTGGCACCACGGTCTATATGAAATTATTCCAGGACACCAGTATGAACCGGAATCCATTGCTGCTCCTGACCGCTTTTCTCAACTTCATGGGCGTCCAGTTCATCGTCCTGGGACTGCTCGGAGAAGTGAATGCCCGGACCTATTACGAGGCCCAGGGAAAGCCGATTTACGTGGTGAAGGAAAAAATCAATCTCGATTCCTGAGCCATTAATTCAGCGCAGGATTGATTGTTTCGAACATTAGAAAGTTTCAGGAGTTCATTCTTGAAAAACGGAAAACTCCGCATCCTGATGCTGGCCCCAACCCCCTATTTTTCCGACCGAGGCTGCCATGTGAGGATATACGAAGAGGCCCGCGCCCTGATCCGGCGTGGCCATGACGTACGCATCGTCACCTATCACCTTGGCCGGGACATGACCGATATTCCCACCCGGCGTATCCCGGCGGTGCCCTGGTACCGCAAGCTTGCGGCCGGCCCGTCCTGGCATAAACCCTATCTCGATCTTCTCCTTTTCTGCACGGCGGCAGCCGAAGTTCGCCGCTTTCGTCCCGATCTGCTCTATGCCCATCTGCACGAAGGAGCGTTCCTCGGCATTTTTCTGAAGATGTTGTTTCGGATCCCGCTGTTGTTCGATTGCCAGGGGAGCCTGACCACGGAAATTGTCGATCACAATTTTGTCCGTCCGGGTTCTTTGCCGTATCGCCTGTTCCGCATGATCGAGGGCTTTGTCAATTCCCGGGCTGATTTGATTTTGACCAGTTCCGGCCCGGCAGCCAAGGACCTGCGAGAGCAATGGGCGGTTCCGGAGGAGCGGGTCCGCGCGCTGATGGATGGGGTCGATACCGAGGAGTTTCGGACTTTCGAGCGAGAAGTTGTGAAGAGGGAACTGGATCTGCCCGCCGGAATCCCGGTGGCGGTTTTTCTCGGTGTTCTCAATCGTTACCAGGGGATCGACATTCTTCTGGAGGTGATCAAGATCATCCGGGACCGGGGCCTTCCGCTCCACTTCCTGATCATGGGCTTTCCCCATGACCAATATCAGGAGCGTGCCGTTGCCGAGGGGCTCGCCGACCGGGTTACCTTTACCGGCAGAATTGACTATCGTGATGCGGCACGCCTGCTTTCGGCCGGGGATGTGGCCCTGTCGCCGAAGGTTTCCCTTTCCGAAGCAAATGGCAAGCTATTCAATTACATGGCCTGCGGCATCCCGGTCCTGGCTTTCGATACCCCGATCAACCGGGAGATCCTGGGAGACGCCGGTGTCTATGCGCGTTTTGCCGATGCCGCTGATTTTGCCGCTCGTTTGGAGGAGTTGGTCCTGCAGGAAGGGCGACGACGGGAGTTGGCTGAAAAGGTCAGGCAAAAGGCGGTCACGGAGCACTCCTGGGAGGCGCGGGGCAGGGAGCTGGAAGATGCCTGCCGCCAGGCGGTTTTGTAGAACCACGTGTTCGCCTTTTTTGACTTTATGATTGATCCAGTGAGCATGTCTCAGGCTGGGCAACCACAGGGGGGTGCCCCTACGAAATATTCCCCACGTAGAATACGAGCAGTGCTGGAATTACCTTCGCTTATTTCACCTTTGCCCCGAATTCCACCCGGCTGGCAGGCTTTCCTTTTTCAGTCGGTGCCTTATACACATCACCGGATTTCAAAAAGACCTTCTCCTGCGTAAGCTTCCCCTCTTCGGTCAGGAAATTCTTAACCACGCTGGCACGTTCTTCCGCCAATTTCCTGAGT
>JAJZQA010000200.1 GCA_021810985.1 Deltaproteobacteria bacterium | reverse complement strand
TCCGATCTAACCGGAGATGCTGGAGGTTGATGAAACCGGACAGGAATTCGAGAAAGTAGGTTTCAAGAAGGAAAAACATCTGTTTTCCCTGAAGAAGGACGGAAACCTGAAAGCAGTCTTTATTGTGAACGTATCCGACATTGCCTTGAATATGTCGGACCTGACGAACTGTATTCATACGATAGTGGTCGATGCCGAGGATTTTCCGAGAGGAACGCTCTTTATGATCTATTCACTGTTGTCCAAGTATTATGACAGTGAATATGTCCCGATCCTGCTCTATCCGGTTTCCTATGCGGATAACCATCAAATTGAGTACGATAAGATTTACAATTTATGGATACTTAATATGCAGTATACCGATAGCTATTTTCGCTATGTTGACAGAATTGTTCATCATTGCAAATAAATCGGATTTATTGGCTGTCTCTGTAACCAACTATTAACGATACGGTGATTCATGCGAAGTGACCCCTTTAAACCAGCTTTGTACAATAGCAGAATTATCGACACCTATCTCAGGCTGATCAAGAAAAAGTACAGTTATGTCAATATCGGTGATCTGCTGAGATCCGCGAAAATGGAGCCCTATGAAGTTGCGGACCAAGGGCATTGGTTTAATCAGGAGCAGGTTGACCTCTTTTATGAAAGACTTGTCAAGGTAACCGGAAATGAGCAGATTGCCCGGGAGGCCGGGCGCTTTGCCGCCGCGCCCGACTCGATCAGCGTTTTGCGGCAGTATGTTCTCGGCCTTGGTAACCCGGCAAAGGCCTATGAATTAATCGGCAAAACTTCCCAGAATTTTACCCGGTCATCGCGCTATGAGTCCCGGCGTCTTGCCTCCAATAAAATAGAAATTATCGTTACTCCCGAAAAAGGGGTTTGTGAAAAGTCTTTTCAGTGTGAAAATCGCATCGGCTTTCTTGAAGCCGTTGCCACGGTTTTCAATAATAAACTCCTCCGTGTCGAACACCCTGAATGTCTCTTCCGTGATGGCAGCTCCTGCCGCTATATAATTTCCTGGGAAAAAACTCCCTACATGTATTGGAAAAAGGCCCGGAATTACGGGATCATCCTGGTGCTGGCCCTGGTTGGCGCGTCGTTCTTCCTGAACGGCTGGGTTGCCCTGCTAGCCGTTGTTCCAACCTTTGTGTCATTTGTCCTGCTTGCGTGCCTGGTTGCGGCCAGCATCGAGAAAAAGGAACTCATGACCGGCATTGAAAACCTGAGAGAATCCACGGACAAGCTGCTTGAACAAATTAATCTGAATTATACCAATGCATTGCTGACGAACGAGATCGGTCAGGCGGTCAGCAAACAGGTCGATGTGGCCGCGATTCTGCGGAACGTTTTTCAGGTGCTGCAGAAAAGACTCGACTATGACCGCGGGATGATCCTTCTTGCGGACAAGGAAAAGACCCGTCTGCTCTTCAGCGCCGGGTTCGGTTATTCCGTGGAACAGCAAAACCTTTTGCAGAAGACCTCTTTCCATCTCGACCGTCCCGAGTCAAAGGGGATCTTCGTAATTTCGTTCCGGGAGCAGAAACCGTTCCTGGTAAATGATTTTGATGATATCAAGACCAACCTGTCTTCCCACAGTCTGACCTTTGCCAAAATGCTGGGTGCCCAGTCCTTCATTGTCTGCCCGATCGTCTGCGACGGAGAGTCGGTCGGAATTCTCGCCGTTGACAATGTTGTCACGAAAAAACCCCTTATTCAGAGCAATATGAGTCTGCTAATGGGAACCGCCACGGTTATCGGTATCAGCATTCGCAATGCGATGCTGAATGAAGCCCGCGAGCATCAGTTCAGCTCGACCCTCCAGGTGCTGGCGGCAAGCATTGATGCCCGTGATAACCTTACCGCGGGTCATGCGGAGAAGGTTACCAAGTATGCACTCGGTATCTGTCAGGAGCTGGGGCTGACCAAGGATTACACTGAAATGATCCGGGTTGCTTCATTGTTGCATGATTACGGGAAAATCGGCATTCCCGATGCGATTTTGAAAAAAGAAGGCCGGCTGACTGTTGATGAGTATACACAGGTCAAATCCCATGCGGAGAAAACCAGGGAAATTCTCGAACAGATTAATTTCGAAGGGATTTACCGGCAGGTACCCGAGGTTGCCGGTAGTCACCATGAAAAAATCGACGGGTCAGGGTATCCACGCGGGCTGAGGGGCAGTGAAATTCCCTTTGGGGCGAAGATCATCGCGGTTGCCGATTTCTTCGAGGCGATTACGGCGAAACGACACTACCGGGGTCCTATGCCTCTGGCACTTGCCATCAAACTGCTGGAGGAGAGAAGCGGCGCGCATTTTGAAAAAAAGGTCGTCAGGGCATTTATCCGTTATCTGGAGCAGGACAGCAAGCTCCTTGAGGAACTCAATGCGCAAAAGCAGGTTCGTGAACTGCACCACAGGAGAGTGCCCTGCCGCACCTCGGTCTCCTTCCGTGTCAACGGCAGAACCGTTTCCGGAATCAGCACGGACATAAGTACGAGGGGAATGTTTGTGGCAATTGACGATGACTTCGAGGAGGGGAGTCCCATCGAACTTACCTTTTCTCTTCCGAATAGCCAGTCGGTAAAGATTCAGGCAACGGGGCGTGTCGCCTGGGTGAACAACAACAGGAGACGGCTTAAGCCGGTTTTCCCCACGGGAGTCGGCGTGGAGTTTCTGGATATTGTGCCGACAGATGAGATGCTCCAGTCGTATGTCGGTGCTTATGCAAGCTGATTTGCCACGGCTGTTTTGACTCGTATCCGAACTACCTGCTCCCAGCTGCCGGCTTGTCTGAGCGAGCTCACTCTTGTGCTTTCGGCAGGAAAAGCACAGCGGTGAAATCTAGTGTAGTCAGCCGGGATTACAGAATAAACTTCTCAGGCCCTCCTTGATGCCAACCCCTCGTCCCAAGAGTAAAGGAAAAGAAATGTAGCTTTTCCCCGGAAAGGGGCCCAAGGCGGCCCTCTCGGTGAGTATGTCAATGCCCGTGCATCCGGTTCGTTGCTCTTCTTGCGAAATAGCCGAATAGCTAAAATACTTGTTTTCCTGATAGATCCGTCGGGTTTTCGTGGTGAAATAGTGATTGCATTTTTGCGATAAAATGCTTACTAGTAAACCGGCGCGGCGGTTTACTGACGCGTGAGGCAGAAATTAGCGGCACCTCGCTGCTGGCGATGTGGCGGAAAATGCCGAAAACTGTAAGTTGCAAGATTAGCGGTCTGAAATCCGTGAAAAGGGATAAAGAAAGCAAAGGAGCTGAAGCGTAGTGAGACCTGAACAAGGATCTTCCTTCTGGGGGGGGATCGTCAAATCCATGGGCCTGGTTTTCGGTGATATCGGAACCAGCCCTATCTATACCCTTACCGTAATTTTCGCCTTAACCAAGCCAACTCAGGAAAATGTTTTCGGCATTCTCTCACTGGTATTCTGGACCATGACCATTCTGGTGACGGTTGAGTATGCCTGGCTTGCCATGAGTCTTGGGCGGAAAGGACAAGGGGGGGAAATTGTCCTCCGGGAAATTCTGATCAGGCTCCTGAAAAAGGGGCGGATGCTGAGTTTTGCCGGACTTCTGTCCTTTATCGGTGTCTCCCTGCTTCTCGGTGACGGCGTCATCACGCCTGCCATCAGTATTATGTCCGCAGTGGAGGGTATGCTGCTCATTCCCGGATTCGGGAATCTCAACCAGGGAATCCTGATCCTGATTGCCATCGTCATCGCCGTCGGCCTGTTCGTAATGCAGTATAAGGGCACTGACAAGGTCGCGAGCGTCTTCGGGCCGATCATGGTGGTCTGGTTTGTTACCCTCACGCTGTCCGGGCTGGTGTCCCTGATGAAAATGCCGGACGTGGTCTTTTCCATCAGCCCTCACTATGCAATCCGGTTTTTCCTTGATAATGGCCTGTCGGCGTTCTTCGTTCTGTCCGAGGTCATTCTCTGCGCAACCGGAGGGGAGGCGCTTTATGCCGATATGGGCCATCTGGGCAAAAAACCGATTATCAGGGCCTGGTATTTCGTCTTTGCCGCCCTGATAATCAATTATCTTGGACAAGGTTCATTCATACTCCGGGACCCGTCGGCGAAGAATCTGCTCTTCGGCATGGTGCAGTCCCAGGCACCGTCGATGTATATTCCGTTTCTCATTCTGACGATAATGGCTACCATCATCGCTTCCCAGGCGGTTATCAGCGGGGTGTTTTCCATTATCTACCAAGGTCTTACCACCCGGTTGCTGCCGCTGATGAAAATTGATTATACCTCCCATGTCATGAAGTCCCAGATCTATATCGGTTTCATCAATTGGACGCTCATGTGCGCGGTTATTTTCATCATGCTTATTTTTCAGAAATCGGCCAACCTGGCGGCCGCTTACGGCATGGCGGTGACCGGGTCAATGACCATCACCAGTTTGATGATGATCATGATCTTTGCCCAAACCAACAAGAAATGGAAAGTCCCGCTGGCGGTGGCGGTCTGCTGCCTCGATCTCATCTATCTCTCGTCCACGTTCACCAAGCTACCTCATGGCGCCTACTGGTCGATTATCCTGGCTTCGTTTCCGCTTGTTACCATTCTCATCTGGACGAATGGCCAGAAAAACCTCTACCGGGCGTTGCGGCCGCTGGATATCGATACCTTCGTGATAAGCTATGAACAAATCTACGCCACCGGGCGGATCCTGCCGGGAACCGCGCTGTTTTTTTCCCGGGAGTGGAATATTATTCCGCCCTATGTCATTCACTGCATTATTCGCAGCAACATCGTCTACGAAAGGAATATCCTGATTTCCATTGTCCGGACCGACAACCCGTTTGGGGTGAAAACCGAATTGCGACGGGATATTTCCCCCGGACTCGACGCCTTCGAGGTTCGGGCCGGCTATATGGCGGTGCTGGACATCGAGAAGCTGCTGCATAGTAATGGCATCAAGGAGAAGGTGATTTTCTACGGTATTGAGGACATAAATACCAGGAATCCGATTTGGAAGATTTTCAGCCTGATCAAAAAACTGACGCCAAACTTTGTACAGTTCAACAAGCTTCCCGCCAGTCGTCTACATGGGGTCGTCACCAGGGTGGAGATGTAAAAAAAAGGGGCGCAGCCATTTGGCTGCCCCACTTTTTTTAGTTGTACCAAGAGCTTACATGTCGTCTT
>JAJZQA010000199.1 GCA_021810985.1 Deltaproteobacteria bacterium | reverse complement strand
CAATGGAACACTCCTTCAGCCAACAAAAAAGCCGTTCCGTCAGCAGATAGCTGATGGAACGGCTTTTTTTATCTGGGCGGCAGCAACGGCGAAGGTTGCGCCACCTCACTCTCGACCACTACCTGATCTGGCAAACGCGATTCTTCCCGCTGGTCTTCGCGGTATACATGGCACTGTCGGCCCGCTTGATCAAAACGGAATCATCTTCGCCCGGAATATACTGCGTAACACCGACACTTACCGTCATATGAACTTCTGAGCGGGGCAGCGGTGACAACACGGTATCTTCAAACCCCTTTCGGAGCCTTTCCGCCACGAGCAGGGCGTTTTCACCTTCCGTCTCGGGCAGAATCACGGTAAATTCTTCGCCTCCATACCGGTAGGCCGAATCGGCGCTTCGCAAGTTCTCTCTGATTACCTCAGCAAGGACCGCCAGCACCCGGTCACCTTCCAAGTGCCCATAGGTATCGTTATAGCCTTTGAAGTTGTCGATATCGAGCAGGATCAGAGACAGATGCTCTTCGTAGCGCCTTGCCCGCTCGATCTCCTGTCGCAGCTGACGGAAGAAGTGCCGGGAATTGTAGAGCTTGGTGAGTGAATCGGTGATACTCAAGTCGCGGTAACGTTTTTCGCTCTCCCGAAGTTCATCCTCCACTACTTTTCGTTCCGTTATATCCTGAAGCGTCTGTACCGCGCCCAGCATGAGACCTTCGGCATCAGGAATCGGCGTCGCGGTAAAAAACAGCCAGCGGCCAGCATCACCCAGACCGGGAAAAAAATCTTCTACTTCATAGGCACCCTCGGAAACTGAGGATTTCCGGTATTTACCCTGATAATATCCGGCAATCGCATGCTCCCGCACAGTATCGACCACCAGGTCGGCCAAAAGCGGTTTCTGCAAGGGGTAAAACGCTTTCCAGTGGTCGCTTGTTCCGAGCATTTCTTCTGACTGATAGCCGGTCAGATTTTCCAGGGCCTTGTTCCAATGGATAATCGTATGGTCCCGATCAATGACAAAAGTCGGAACTGATATTTTCTGCAGAACGTGCGACAACAACTCCGCGTCTAACTTCTTTTTCACGGTAGTACTCCAGTAATTTCAGTGTTCATCTCCAACGTTTCGCAGGTACCTACTTCTCGTATCCGGACGTTTCGCGACCCGCACCGTCCGGGGTAATAAGCAAACGATTATCCGGTGATACCCTTGCACTGAAAAGAAATTTTCGAGAAGGTTAGATCCTCTCGCAACATCAGGTAATCCGGCGAAAATGTAGCAGAAGCAGTGTACCGTGTCAACATTCCGTCACAGATCAGTAACATTTCTTAATTTGCCAAAACCTCGAACTTTTGGGTATACTTTCGGGCCATGATTCCCAAAGAAATTCTAAAATACCTTTCCTCTCGAGCCGTCAACGGTCCCTGGAAAATCCGCGGCCGTCATCAAGGAACTTTTGCCGGCGCCGTGGTCATCCCGGCACTGGCGGAAAGTAACAACCTTTCGGCAACTCTCCGCTCTTTGGCTCAAAACCCTCCGGAGCTCGTTTCACGTTTCCTGGTTTTGGTGGTGGTCAACAACCGTGAGGATACTCCGCAATCGGATAAAGACGACAATTCGAGCACCCTTGAACTCCTTGCCAAAGAAGACCCTTCTCTGACCGCGCTTCATCTCGGCTGGGTGGACGCGGCATCACCGGGCAACGAACTCCCCGCAAAAAAGGGCGGAGTCGGCCTGGCCCGGAAGATCGGGTTTGACCTGGCGCTCCCGCTGCTGGATTTCAGGGGGCCAGCCCCGCTGCTCGTGGCACTCGATGCGGACACCCTGGTTGAGCCTGATTACCTGTCAGCCCTGACCGGACATTTCCGCTCCACATCGGCCGGCGGGGCAGTGCTCAATTTTCGCCATCAGGAAGGTGCCACAAACCAGGAGCGGCAAGCGATCCGCCGCTACGAACTCTTTTTACGTGTCTACGTGCTGGGACTTTCCCGGGCCGGATCACCCTATGCGTTCCATACCATCGGCAGCGCCATGGCCTGCACCGCCGAGGCATACGCCGGCATGGGCGGCATGAACACCCGCCTGGCCGCCGAAGATTTTTATTTTCTCCAGCATCTCAAAAAAACTTCCGGCATTGCCTCCGTGGCAGGGACGCACGTGCTGCCATCCGCACGTGCCTCACACCGGGTCCCGTTCGGCACCGGAAGAAGCGTTTCCCGGCAGCTGGCCGGGGAAGAGAGCGCGGTACTCTTTTACCAACCCGAATGTTTCGCGATTCTCGGTAACTGGCTCGAACTGGTGGCCACGCACCTTGACGCCTCAGGGCAGGACATTGTTCATCAGGCTGAAAGAATTTCTCTTGAACTAAAGAATTATCTGGACCAGGCCGGCTTTGGCGATGCCTGGGAGAAACTCAGGAAAAACAGCCGCGACCAGGCAGCGCTCCTGGGCGCGTTTCACTCCTGGTTCGACGGCCTGCGCACTCTGAAACTTATCCATCATCTCTCTGACACTCGGTACGAGCGAAAAAAGCCGGAGGAAGCCCTGCTTCCGTTTCTGCTTTGGGCAGGGCTGGAGCAGCTTGACGACCCCGACGCACAGCTCTCGCTGCTTCGCACCTTGCAGTCAACGGGATGCTGCTGACCGCGATTTTATTACTTAGTTTCCATCCGGTCTTTCCAGATCGACATTACTTAGTCTTGGTTTTTTACTGTTCATGGGGTATTATCTGCCTCAAACGTCTTCGCCTCCGAATCCCGGGGGACGTTCGGCGTACTTCACGGAAAGAAAGGAATTCATGCCATGAAGATACGATCAGGTCTCTGTACGGCTACCGTCGCATTTTGTATTGCTCTCGCACTTCCCGCGGTCGCCGCGGTCCAACCGGAGTCGCTTCCCCAGCCGATGGGAGGAGAAGGGGCAAGAGGGATCGAAACCGTCCAGATTCAGGAGCCACTGGTGGTGGAAGACGTCCAGACACCGGCTGTTGCTCCGGCCCAAATTCCGTTCAGCGACGAAACGGTCAAGGCCGCACCGGCCCCTCCCGTTCCGACTCCTGCTCCGGAAACACCCTTCAACTCCATGGCAATCGATGAAATTTCAAAAATAAATGCCTCAAAAGAGGTACTCCAGGAAATTACCGGCATCCCCGAAGGGATTTCACCGGACCTGCTCGCCAATGCCTACGGTATTGTCATCATTCCCGGTACAATCAAGGTGGGCTTCTTTTTTGGCGGCCGCTTCGGCACCGGCATCGCTATGATGCGCAATGACAACGGCTCCTGGAGCAACCCTTCCTTCCTGTATCTTGGCGGAGGCAGCTTCGGCTTGCAGTTCGGTGCCCTTTCCAGCGACATTATCCTGGTTTTCAAAACCAGAAAGAGCATCATGGGGCTCACCAAGGGCAACTTCACCCTCGGGGCCGATGCCGCGGTTGCCGCGGGCCCGGTTGGCCGCCGCGCCGAAGCATCCACCGACTGGCAGCTCAAGGCGGAGATCTATTCCTATGCCCGGAGTCGCGGTTTCTTCGCCGGAATTTCTCTGGACGGTACGGTCCTGGCCATCGACAAAACCGCAAACGAAAACTTTTACGGCAAAGACAATATCAGCGCAAACCAGATTTTCGGGTCAGCACCCTCTTCTTCTCCCGCGGTCATCAAGCTGAAGAATTTCCTGTCCCAAAACGCTGCCGCCCTACCGAAGGAGTAACAATGTCCCCCTCAGCTTCCAGCGAGGAGACCGTACGCAAACCAACCGGGAAGGATTTTGATCGAATTTTCGCCCAACTGAACGATCTCTATCCTTCCCTCTTCAACCTGTACACCCACCTCCATGCCAACCCCGAGCTATCCGGCCAGGAGGTTGAGACGGCCCGCTGCATTGCCGGCCAGCTTCGCACTGCCGGCCTTCAGGTCAGCGAAAAGGTGGGCGGCCATGGAATCGTCGCGGTATTCAAGAATGGCGAAGGTCCGACAGTCCTCTTGCGGGCGGATCTGGACGCCCTCCCCATCGAAGAAAGAACCGGTCTCCCCTATGCGAGCACGTCACGGGGCCGCCTTGCCGGCAAGGGTGAGGTGGGACTCATGCACGCCTGCGGCCACGACATCCATATGACTGTTCTGGTGGGAGCAGCACGCATCCTGATGGAGAACAAGGATCTCTGGCAGGGGACACTGGTCCTGGTGGGACAACCGCTGGAAGAAGTGGGCGCCGGTGCCCGAGCCATGATCGAGGACGGTCTATTCACAAGATTTCCCCGCCCGGACTACGCCTTGGCCCTGCATGTAACCCCTTCCCTGCCGGCCGGGTCGGTCGGTCTGCGCGAAGGGCTTTTCTGGGCCGGCTGCGCATCGCTCGATATCGTGATCCGCGGCATCGGCGGACACGGCTCCCGCCCCCACGAGACCAAAGACCCGATCGTCATGGCAGCGGAAACGATCCTGCTGCTGCAGACCATTGTCAGCAGGGAAATATGCCCTCTTGAACCGGCCGTGCTCTCCGTCGGCTCAATTCATGGCGGAACAAAAGGAAACATCATTCCCGAGGAGGTACTTCTCCAGGTCAATTATCGCTACTTCAGTGACGAAATTGCCCGGCACCTCCGCTCGGCCATCGAACGAACGGCTCGGGGCGTAGCAATTGCCGCGGGCCTGCCGGATGAACTCATGCCGATCCTGGTTGACCAATATTCAGGCCCTCCGATCAATAATGATCCCGAACTTGCCCAACGAATGTTCGCGGCATTCCGGGGAGTACTCGGCAATCAACAGGTCATTCGTACCGAGCGCTACACCTTCAGTGACGATTTCTCCCAGTTCGGCACCTCTGGTTCCGGGATACCGCTCTGTTACTTCCTGTTGGGCACGGCCGAAAATCTGACAACTGCCGGGGAAACAGCGGCTGAAACTTCCCCACCGGGAATCCATAACCCTGCGTATGCTCCCCTGCCGGAACCGAGCATCAAAACCGGGGTGAAAGCAATGGCTGCGGCAATCCTCGAAATCCTGCCAAGATACGCATAGTTACCGCTTTCTTCCGCAACCCTGGCCGTTGCACGATCAATTGTCTTTCCCAAACAACCTGCGTATACAATTTTTTGTTGACATATGTGCCGTCAACAGTCATGACCACCCGCAGAGCGGGTGGCTTGAGGAAAGCCCCTAAAAGGGGCTAGGTATTTT
>JAJZQA010000198.1 GCA_021810985.1 Deltaproteobacteria bacterium | reverse complement strand
CCTATATCCTCGAATGGTATTGTGTGCAACGGGGCAAAATTATGCGGCCAGGTATGCAACCAACGACATTTCTGCTGCTCGTCTCCGGGCTATTCCTTGTGTTGGCGGTACTTGCCTTCTACCGGCTGAAGCAGCGGCATTAAACCAGATGAGCAACTTTCAGATGAATAAACGGAGGTTAAAACATGAAGAAGAAATTGATCAGCGGCGTAATCGCGGTAATTGTCTGCTTTGCGGCTTCGAGCGGATTCAGTGCCACCACCAAAGCTAAACAGCTCGACGGTAAGGCATTGTTTCAAAAACACTGTGCGGTCTGTCATCCCAATGGCGGTAATATTATCAACAAAAATAAAACGTTGTCAGTTAAAGCGATGAAGGCAAACGGTGTTGTCGGTGTTAAAGGTATCGTGGCAAAAATGCGTAATCCCGGCCCGCTCATGAACAAGTTTGATGAAAAAACTCTTTCCAACCAGGAAGCCAAGGCCATTGCGGAATACATTGTGAAGTCTTTTAAGTAGAGAACCCAACGAGGATTTTAACCCCTGATGCGCTCATGCCGGGGTTGCTAAACAGATCGAGGTGCTCATGGATACGAAACTCCGGGCAATTCTGCCCGATCAGGAGTTGTTGAAATTTTACGAGCAAATGGCTCTCTGCCGCGAGTTCGAAGAATCGTGTGCCGAGCAGTACACCAAGGGTCACATCACCGGTTTTCTCCATCTCTACAGCGGTCAGGAAGCGGTGGCAGTCGGAGCTACCGCCGGTTTGCATCGTGATGATTACATTTTATCCGCCTACCGCGAACACCCCCAGGCCATAATTCGGGGCGCTGATCCGAAGCGGGTCATGGCCGAGTTGTTCGGCAAAGCCACCGGGATTTGCAAGGGCAAGGGCGGTTCCATGCATCTCTTTGACCCGAATCTGTCCTTCATGGGCGGCTACGCCATCGTCGGCGGCCAGTTTCCCATTGCCGTGGGCCTTGCCTTTGCTTCGAAATACCGGCGCGAGGGTCGCATCAGCGCCTGTTTTTTCGGTGACGGCGCCGTGAACCAGGGCACTTTCCACGAGGGGCTGAACTGGGCTCGCCTCTGGGAACTGCCGGTGCTCTTCATTTGTGAAAACAATTTTTACGGCATCGGTACCGAGGTGCATCGCTCGTCGGCTTTGGCTGATATTCATAAACGAACCTGCGGCTATAACATCCCCTCGGAAAAGGTTGACGGCATGGATGTAATGGCGGTCTACCAGGCTGTCAAGAGAGCTTCGGAATGGGTCAGGGAGCGAAACAGGCCGTACCTGATCGAAGCGATTACCTACCGTTTTCGCGGTCATTCCATGTCGGATCCCGGAAAATATCGCAGTCCGGCCGAGGTGGAGCTTTGGAAAGAGCGGGATCCTTTGCCGAATTTCGCCACGCGGCTCGTGGCGGAAGGGATTGCCAGTGAAGACAACCTGGCCTGTCTGCGGGCCAAGGCAACTGCCGTGGTCAGGGAAGCGGTGCAATTCGCTGAAGAGTCACCCTGGCCGGACGACAGGGAGGTCTTTAGCGACGTCTTTGCCGCAAACGGAGAGGAGGTGTGCCCATGGCTGAAATAAACTATCGAGACGCCCTGAACCGGGCACTGAAAGAGGAGATGCGCCGCGATCCGTCCGTTGTTGTCTGGGGCGAGGATGTTGCTCTCTATGAAGGCTCGTTCAAGGTTACCCGGGGTCTGCTGGCGGAATTCGGTGAGGAGCGCGTTCTGGATACCCCGATCTCGGAAAACTCGATCGTCGGGGTGGCGGTCGGCGCCGCGATGGGCGGCCTCCGTCCCGTGGCCGAACTGATGACCGTCAATTTCGCCCTGCTGGCAATGGATCAGATTGTGAATCACCTGGCCAAAATCCGCTATATGTTCGGCGGTCAGGCGAGTTTGCCGGTGGTGATACGAGCCCCGGGCGGCGGCGGCAGCCAACTGGCCGCCCAGCACTCCCAAAGCCTGGAGAGTTACTTCATGCACTGCCCCGGCCTGTATGTGGCGGTACCGGCGACCCCGGCCGATGCTTACGGACTGCTGAAATCGGCCATTCGCGATAACAATCCGGTCATGTTTCTGGAACACGAACTTCTCTACAACAGCAAAGGAACGGTGCCGGATGATCCGGAACAGACCATCCCTTTCGGTTCCGCGGAGATCAAGCGTCAGGGTAGTGACGTAACCATCGTCGCATATTCGCGCATGACGATCCTGGCCTTGGAGGCAGCCGAGGAACTGGAAAAAGAAGGTATCTCCTGTGAAGTTGTCGATCTCCGTACTCTCGTTCCGCTGGACACCACAACATTTATTGAGTCGGTGAATAAGACCTCTCGTGCCGTAGTTGTTTCCGAATGCTGGTCAACCTGCGGGGTAGGCGCCGACATTGCCAACCGGATCCACGAAAATTGTTTCTACTCCCTTGCCGCACCGGTGAGACGGGTTTCCGGACTGGATGTGCCGATGCCGTACTCACGTAAAATTGAAAAACTCTGCATTCCCCAGGTGGTGGATATTGTCAAAGCGGTGAAGGAAACTATGGAAGCAAAAAGCTGAGAAATACTTGCGCCTCGGAATGTTGACGGGTTTGTCTGATGTGTTGAGCGACAAAAAGGACTACTGCGGAATTGTGAAAATATCCACTTTTGCCGCGGATGCTTGCGAGGGTTATATGTCCACTGAAATCACCATGCCGAAACTGTCCGACACCATGGAAGAGGGGGTCCTGATCTCCTGGAAAAAAAGTCCTGGGGAACGTGTGGCCCGCGGCGATATTCTTGCCGAAATTGAGACCGACAAGGCGACGATGGAACTGGAGGCGTTTGCTTCGGGAGTCCTGCTTGAAACCCGTGTCAAGGCCGGGGACCTGGTGCCGGTCGGAACCGTAATCGGTATCATCGGTTCGGAAGGGGAAGAGATTTCTTCCGGAGAGGTGGCGCCAAGTACCGAAAAATCCAAGAAGCCTAAGGACAGCGAGAGAAAACCGGAAGTGAAGGTGTCTGAAAAAGAACCGCTCCCCGAACAGTCGTTACCGGTTACGGAAAGCGGAAACGAACCTCCGCCGCGAGAGCGGAAAGATGCGGAAGCGGATCGGACTCAGGGTGGCGGGCTGGAAAAAGCCTCGCCCATGGTCCGGCGTCTGGCCAGGGATCAGGGCATCGACCTTTCCCAGGTGACCGGCAGCGGTCCCGAGGGGAGGATCCTCAAGGAGGATCTTGAGACGTTTTTACTGGAAACTGAAAAAAAACAGGAGCAGCCGCAGCCTTCGGGAATTCCAGCGGAGCCCACGGGAACAACGGGAAGCCGTCCTCCTCATCGCAGCAGTCTCAGCGGAGGTTCGGAGCCACTTTCCCGTATGCGGACGGCAATCTCACGGACGGTTAGCGAATCGTGGCAGACAATTCCCCATTTTACGGTAGTCATGGATATTGAGATGGGTGCAGTTGAAACCCTGCATAAGGGCTTCAAGGATGCAGGAGACTCAGTAACACTCAATGACTTCATCATCAGATCGGTGGCAACCGCTTTACTGGATTTTCCACGGCTCAATGCCAGCTGGGCAGAAGATAAAATTGATATTCACCCGGAGGTGAATGTCGGTATTGCGGTCAATGTTGCTGATGGTTTGCTGGTTCCGGTCCTGCACGATTGCGGTAATCTTTCCTTGCGCGAAATCGCACACCAGAGCCGTGAGTTGATCGAAAGAGCCAGGACGGGTAAAACCGCCCAGGGAGATTTGAGCGGCGGGACTTTCACCGTTTCAAACATGGGAATGCTTGGTGTTGACGCGTTCACTGCCATCATTCTTCCCCCGCAGGCGGGAATACTTGCCATTGGAACCATAGCTGATGCGCCGATCGTGCGTAACGGCCACATCGTCGTGGCGAAAATGATGACAGCGGTTTTGTCGGCGGACCATCGGGTGGTGGATGGCGCCTACGGAGCAGGTTTCATGAAAAAGCTGAAAGAAATACTGGAAAATCCGGTCAGACTGGTGCTCTGAAAATGTGTCGGGATTGGTGAGACAGCTAAATTTTATTCGGAAAGTCATGGCAGATGCTGGGCTGGAACTTCCTCGAAGGCTCTCGTAATCGGTCGCCGCCTGAGACTCCGACAGGCAGTCTGCCGGGGTCAGTCGCTTTCCTTGCCGTCGCTGTCTTGCCATAAAGCCGTACGAGAGACTCCGAGAAAGCCCCAGCCCAACGAAGGATAGCGACACCGGAAGAAAATCAGGCGGTCCTCAATGAAAACGGGAAAGATCTGCTTTGCACATGCAGCGGCAAAGTGATCTATCCCGTTTTTTTTGTTCAAGCTGTTTACTTACTCCACTGCTCGTGAAAGTCCTTTTCGAAGGTCATGATAACCGTCATGCCATTGTTCAGGGCGACTTGAGTCACCAGAGGTTTGCCGGTATCGTCGTCTTTCCCGGCAAGCCGGTAGGTACCCTCGATTTCTTCAATCACGCGAAACCCGTGCTTTACCAACCTTTCCGCGGCCTCCTTGTGCAGTAATCCCTCGAATACGAAAGCCTGTCCGGCAAGTTGCCGGTTGTCCTGATAGATACATCCGGCTCCGATCATGGGTTCCGCGTTACTGACCTTGTAGATTTCGGCGGTAAGTCCCTTCCCCAGTTCAAGTATTTCTTCAGGGGCGCCGAGCAGGGCATGCACTTTTGCCTTGGGCATACGAATGCTTATCTTGTCTAAGGTTTCGATGTCGATCGCCAGTGCTGTTCCGGCAAACATGCTTATCGCCAAGAGTCCAATTATAATAGCCTGAATTTGTTTCATAATGGTATTTTCCTTTATCAGTTGAATAGTGTGTCCAGGGATTTCAGAATTCCGGCGGGATTAACACTGACGCCAACAGAAGTGCTCGATTTTTTTGTAACGTGCGTGCCATCGGGCTGAACATAGCTGCTGGACGATGATGAGGTCTGCCAGTTCTTTTCCAGAGGTTTTGCTTGAGAAATTCCGGTCGCGCCCGCTTCAATCCCGGCCTTGAGGACATCGCTGGTCGAAATGTCCTGATCGTCCGGCTGATTTTGGCTGTTGGCGGCAGAGGTGTCAGCAGGGTATCCTCCGGATCCGAAGTCAGTCGTCGCACGGCCGTCGAGGGGAATAAGCGTTACCCGCACCGTGGCTGGGGTGAGGACGTAAGCTTCTCCCCTT
>JAJZQA010000197.1 GCA_021810985.1 Deltaproteobacteria bacterium | reverse complement strand
GAAATGCGATACAGATTTGCCTACCATCAGCCTGCGGCCGGAAGATCTCTCCAGGGGCAGCAGGAGGATCCGTTTTCGGCCCCGTTCCCGGCAGGCGGGCAAAGGGCTCACGCCGCTCCAGTTTCTGAAGAGGAAACGGGAAAAACGCCCCGGCGAATGGCTGGAAGGGTTCGACAATCCCTCGATCTGCTCGTATCCTCCGGAGGACCTGATTATTGAGGAGTATGGCCGCTTTCTCAAGAAAAAGGGCGCGAAGCAGCTTTCCGAGGAGCAGCGCCGCGTCCAGCCGTTTTCTTCATCGCTGCTGGACGGCATCGACATGCGCGAGACCCTGCGCAACTACCACGAGGGAAAGATCTACGTGCGGGAAAATCTCCGGGTCCAGGGTGGCGTGGGCAGCCTGGTCGTGATCTTTGACGAGGATCGGGGCGGCAGGAAATTTCCCTACCTGACCACCTGGCTCGGTGAGCACGATCAGGAGTCTGACATGGCCTTTTACGGCACCGAACCGGGCGACAACGTGGCGGGTCCGGGAATCTGCCGCTGCGAATACGGCGGATTCCTGCTTTCCTACCCTCCCCGCCGCCTGTTCGATGTCTGGGAGGACAGCGACTATTCTTTTGCCCGGGGCAAAGCGGAGGTGTTGCTGCTGGCCGCCTTGGACTACTCACGGGAAAAACATGTTGTCTATGTGGCAGCCCGCCCGCCCCGGAGCAGCTTCCGGCAGCTGGCCGCCCGTCTCGGGAAAAGGATCGTCTATATTCCCCTTGGTTCCCTGTCTCCGCAGAAACTGAAGAAGCTTCGGGTGTTCCATGTCCTTTTCGGAAATGATAAAAGGGAAATCGCCAAGGATTACATATGGTGAGGCAGTAAAAAGTGTGGTATATGAATTTAAAGCTTTACGTAACATGTTCGTCGGCCATTCGGGATTTTTGGAGTACGAATGACCTCGGCTGCAGGCCTTGGCCATTTTAAGCGAATACTTCGGTTTACCGTAGAGGGGGAAAGGATGAGCAACAGCGAGCGACGCTACGTACGGATGGAGTCTCTGAACCTGCTCGATTATGTTCTCGTTGATGAAAAAGGGGAGATTGTGACCCGCGCCATGGGCAGAACGCTCAATATCAGCGAAAAAGGAATCCTGCTGGAAACCCACATCAAATTTGATCCGGGCCAGGTGCTGCGAATTACCATCGGGCTGGAGGAGGATCTGGTGGACCTGAAGGGTTTGGTCAAGCATGCGGAAGAGCGGGATGACAAAACGTACAGCGCCGGGATCGAATTTCTGGAATTCGACGGCGAGGGCAGTCGGGTGCTGCGCAATTATCTTGAGGCCTTCGAGGCTTTCAAAAGCTAGCGGCTTTCCCCAGGCGCCCGCGCTTTCGTTCTTATCGCCGAAAGCGTAAAGCACGGACGACGAAAAGAGCTAATCCCCGCCGAGCAAGTGTGGGAGAGCTCTTTTTTTATTCGTATGAGAAATTGTCAATCCTTGAACTGCAGCTGATAGAGCCGGTAGTAGAGCCCCTGGTGCTCCATCAATTCCTCGTGACTCCCCTCTTCGGCCTTTTCCCCTTTATGGATAACTACGATCCGGTCCGCGTCCCGTACCGTGGAAAGCCGGTGGGCAACCACCAGCGAGGTTCGTCCGGTCAGAAGTCCCTGCAGACCTTCCTGGATCAGGCGTTCGCTGGCGGTGTCGACACTGGAGGTGGCTTCATCGAGCACCAGGACCTCCGGATCGAAAGCCACTGCCCGGGCAAACGAGATGAGCTGCCGTTCGCCCACCGAAAAATTCACCCCTCTCTCCCGGACCTCTTCAGCGAAACCATGCGGCAGGTGGCTGATGAATCGATCGGCACCGACCAGTGCCGCCGCTTCTTCCATCCGTTGTCGCGCTCCCTCGTCGCCAAGGGTAATGTTGTGTTCCAATGAGCCGGAGAACAGAAATGGTTCCTGAAGCACCACGCCGATCCTGCCCCGCAGTTCGGCAAGCGGAATCTGGTGGATTTCACAGCCGTTGATGAAGATAGTGCCTCGCTTCACTTCATACAATCTTGACAGGAGCCGGGTAACGGTGGTTTTGCCGCCGCCCGTTTCACCGACCAAGGCAATCTTTTCGCCGCGCCGGATGGTCAGGTTAAATCCTTTCAACACGTACTCTTCATTTTGATAGGCGAACCAGACATCGCGGAATTCAATCGTTTCGATCGGCGAATCCAGACCTGCCAGGTTTTCAAAACCTGGCAGGTCTTTGTTTTTGAGATCCTTTTTCTCCATGTCCAGCAGACCGAAAATCCGTTCCAGGGCGGCCATCGCTCCCTGCATGATGGAATACTTTGCTGACAGATCGCGAATCGGCGCGAAAAACTTTTCCATGTACTGGATGAAGGCAACCAGGGCGCCGAAAGTCAGGGCGCCGCGGATGATCTCCCCGCCGCCGTACCAGATGATCAGACCGACCGCGATCGATGACAGCGCCTCCACTCCGGCAAAAAGCGCCGCGTCCCAGGTGATGACCGGCAAATTGGCATCCCGGTAGGAGGCATTGAGCCTGGTGAATTCCCGCTGCTCGGTCTTCTGGCGGTTGAAAAGCTGCACCACCGCCATGCCGCCGATGCTTTCGGCCAGGAAAGAGTTGAGGTTGGAGAGGCGAGCCCGCACCTCGCGGAAGGACTTGCGCATCCTGAGGCGAAAGGTGAAGACGATATACAAGAGCATCGGCAGTACGCTGAAGGTGACCAGGGACAGCTTCAGGTTCATCCAGAGCATGATCCCGACGATGCCGATCAGGACCAGGATGTCGCCGATGATGGAGATGATGCCGGCGGTGAACATCTCTCCCAAGACCTCCACATCGCTCGTGACCCGCGTCACCAGGCTGCCGGTGGGGGTGCGGTCCATGAATGAGGAGGATAGACCCTGGATGTGCGAGAAAACCTCCATGCGAAGATCGAACATGATCTTCTGCCCCAGCAGTTGGAGGAGGTAGATCTCCAGGTAGGTCAGGAGGCCGTCCACGATGATCAGGGCAAAATATTCCAGTGACAGGAGCGGAAGACCGGCCATTTTGCCGGTGGTGATATGGCTGTCGATGGCAATCTTAATGAGCCAGGGCTGGGCGAGTTTGGCCGCCGCGATCAGGGGCAGGAGCAGCAGGCTCCAGACCACCAGCCACCGATAGGGGCGCAGGTAGCGGATAAACCTGCCCAGAAGTTTCCGGTCATATGCCTTGCCGACTATTTCATCTTCGTAGATACCGCCGAAATGCATGCTATTACCTTATTTCCGGAGACCTGCCAGGTTTTCAAAACCTGACAGGTCTGCTTTATAATCTCTCTAATTCTTCCCGCAGATTTTGTTCCCGGTGGATAGCCGCATAGCGGCCTGCCTGGGCCAGCAGTTCATCGTGGCTGCCCTGTTCGACAATAGTTCCCTCTTCCAGGACGATGATCCGGTCACAGTTCCGCAGTGCCGAAAGGCGGTGCGAGACGATCAGGACGGTGCGTTTTCCGTAGTAGCGGGCCAGGCCGTTCAGGATCTCTTCTTCGGTCCGGGCATCCACCGCCGAAAGGGGATCGTCGAGGATTAGTACGGCAGGGTTCTTCAGCAGGGCACGGGCGATGGCGGTGCGCTGTTTCTGGCCGCCGGAAAGGGTGACGCCCCGCTCTCCCACCAGGGTCTCGATGCCCTGGGGAAAACCGGCCAGATCGCTGTCCAGCTGGGCCAGGCGGGTCGCTGCCGCCACGTCCTCCGGCGAGGCTCCTTCCCGGCCGTAGGCGATATTATTCTCGATGGTGCGGGAGAAGAGAAAACTTTCCTGGGGGACGAAGCCGATGACCTCCCGCAGATCTTTCAAGGCGAGCCGGTTGATATCCGTGCCATCAAGGAAGAGCATGCCGTCCGGGACCGGGTAGAGGCGCGCGATGAGCCGGACGAGGGACGTCTTGCCGCAGCCGACCGGACCGACGATGCCCAGTTTCGTCCCCGGGCTGATCCGGAGGGAGATGTCTTTCAGGAGCGGCTCATCGGCATAGCCGAAGGAGAGGTGACGAAACTCGATCTCTCCGGAAAGTTTCGTTATTTCGACGGGCTGTATCGGCTCGGTGATCTCCGGCTTGGCGTCGAGTACCGCATTGAGGCGGGCCATGGAGGCCGCGCCCCGTTGCAGGAGGTTGATTATCCAGCCCATCACCACGGTCGGCCAGATCAGCATCGCCAGGTAACTGGTAAAGGCGACGAAATCTCCCAGGGTCATGGCCCCGCTGATCACCCGGCTGCCGCCGACGAACAGGACGATCAGGGTGCTGATGCCGCTCATGGAAGCCATGAAGGGAATAACGATCCCCCGCAGGTTGGCCATTTTCATGCTGCTGTCCAGGTAGCGTGCCGCCAGTTCGCGGAAGGTCTCGATCCGGTGCTCCTCGCGACAGTAAGCCTTGACCACGACCGAGGCGGTGATGCTTTCCTCCGCATGGCTAGTCATGGCGGCAAGCTGCTCCTGGGCCCGTTTCGAGTGGTGGAAAATGCGCCGGCTGACCTGTTTCACCAGCAGGATCATCAGGGGGAAGGGCAGCACCGCGCAGAGGGTCAGGAACGGATTGATGCGTGCCATGAGGTAGATCGCCGCAACATAGACGATCACGGTGTTGATGACATTGAGAATGCCGAAACCGAGCAGCATCCGGACATTGGTCAGGTCATTGGAAAAACGCGACAGGATATCGCCGGTGCGTCCGCGGGAAAAATAGGGCAGATCCAGGGAGAGGAGGCTTTTATAGAGGTCTTCCCGGATCCGGTATTCGATCTGGCGCCCGGCATGGAGCAAGGTAGTCCGCGAGAAAATTCTGACGATACCGTGGGCTACGGCGACCGTCATGATGATGAGACCGAACTGGGCGGGCGTATAGGCGCTGCGTCCGGGGAACTGAAGGCTTTCCACCGCACTCTTCAGGAGCCAGGGAATCAGCAGGGCGAGGCCGTTCGCTCCGGCCAGGAGGATGAGCCCAGTGATATAGGTCCCCCGGAGAGAACGCAGGTACGCATAGAGTTTGCTGTATTCGCTGATAGTGTTCTCCTGATATTTACGAAACCCGTGAGAATCGTTTCGTTCATCGTACCCGGTTCCTGGCTCTTACCCTGAACCCTGTTCCCTGCACCCTGACCCCTGACCCCTGTACCCTGCAACCCTAGATCAATACCTCATCCGCACCCGGTAC
>JAJZQA010000196.1 GCA_021810985.1 Deltaproteobacteria bacterium | reverse complement strand
TCCGATCTGCAACTCGCGCGGGTAGAACCTTTGACTTGAAGGCCCCATTGAGGAGTGAGCCTTTCAGGGTAATCTCTTTAATATTATCCCGGGCCAGCTCATCCTTGAACTGACTGTACGGGACCTCTGCCTTATCAAGCTGCCCCTTCTGGCTCACCAGAGGATAAACAACATTGATCACTACTACAAAAGCTACCAGTGCCAGCAACGGCTTCCATATCGACTGCGCCATTCAGGTATCCTCGAAGAAAGTTTGGTATATCTATTACCTTATACCGTTCGAAACTGGCCCCGGCAACTCATAATTCCGCAAAAACCGGAATTACCGGGCTGCCGGCATAACGGCCAACCAGCTGAGACCAGGAGAAATTTATGCAAATAATTTGACAAAATTTCCGCTTTCTTCTAGTTTTGCACAGCACAGTCACGACAGAATCAGACTAAATCCCTACTACGTCAACAGAGCTGGTCTTCGCCATTCCGTCCTTTTTGCAGTGGCGGGCGGAGGAAAATTTTCCGTAAAAATGGCTGCCCTGCGCAACAACATATGCGAATCCAATCCCGCGTTTCCAACTAAGCAGACAGTACAGGAGCTTTACCTATGTCAACATCCGTAATTCTCTGGGGAGGTTTCGCGGTGCTCATCACCGCCATGCTAATTCTTGACCTGGGGGTATTCAACAGAAAGAGCCATGAAGTTTCTTTTCGTGAAGCTCTCACCTGGACACTGGTCTGGGTGGGACTCGCCCTCTCCTTCAACATTGGAATCCTCCATTTCCTCGGCACAACCAAGGCCTTGGAATTCCTGACCGGCTACCTGATCGAAGAGTCCCTCTCCGTCGACAATCTCTTCGTCTTCATCATGATTTTCTCCTATTTCCAGGTACCCCGCGCCTATCAGCCGAAAATACTCAAATGGGGCATAATCGGTGCCCTAATCATGCGAGCGATCTTCATCTTCATCGGCATCGAACTCTTTGATCGCTTCCATTGGATGATCTACCTGTTCGGTGCCCTCCTGATCGTGACAGGCATCAAAATGGCGTTCGGCGGCGAAGAAAAGATCGATCCGGAAAAAAACCTTCTCGTTCGGTTGGCGAGAAAATTCCTACCTGTCACAAAAAAGCTCCACGGCGACAGATTTTTCATTCGCCGAAATGGAATTCTTGCGGCTACGCCACTTTTCTTGACACTGCTGGTGGTAGAAAGCAGCGATGTCATATTCGCCATCGATTCAATCCCGGCGATCCTGGCTGTCACCAGGGACCCCTTCATTGTCTACACATCGAACATTTTTGCCATAATGGGCCTCAGGTCGCTCTTCTATTTACTTAGCAGCGTTATGGAAATGTTCACCCACCTGAAACTGGGGGTATCCATCATCCTCGCCTTTATCGGGCTAAAAATGCTCCTCTCGTCCGTCTACCCGATCCCTATCTATTTTTCTCTCGGGGTAATCGTCGGAGTTCTCACCATTACCATCATCACTTCCGTCGTTTTCGATACCAAGGGAAAAACTTCCGCCAAGAGATAAAAAAACCGGAATGGTCACGCCATTCCGGGAAGAGTTTTCTTCTTATGTCACTAGGCATTCATGCTGACACCTTACCACCCCTAACCCTTTAGGCCCTTTGGGTCCTCCTAGATTAGGAGGGGGACTTTACTTACAAAGGAGGACCCAAAGTGCCTAAAGGAGCTGGGGGTGGTTGGGTTTTATGTAATCTTGATGTGCAACGTTGATCTAATTTTGAACTCCCGCCTGAACCTTCATGGTTCCTCATTGCTAGCAGGAACAACCGTGCTGCCGGGAAACACCCGCCGAGAATATATTTCAAAAACGGCAAGGAATAATGCCAGTACAATAGGTCCGGTAACCACACCGAGCGGGCCAAAGGCAAAGACCCCGCCTAGAACGCCGAGCGCGATGATGAACAGCGGCAGATGGGCTCTTTCGCTGATGAAAAAAGGGCGGAGCAGATTATCGATCATCCCCACCACGAACATTCCCCAGGCAAGAAGCACAATTCCCATGACCACATTGCCCTCGGCAATCAGCCAGATAGCGCCGGGCAGCCAGATCAGGGCCGTGCCCACCATCGGAATCAGCGCGGATACCGACATCAGCGCCCCGAACAGAAGCGGCGAAGGCAGACCGCTGAACCAGAACCCGATTCCGCCCAGGGTGCCCTGGACCAGACAGGTTAACAGAATGCCGTAGATTACCGCCGACAGCACCCGTTTGACCGTATCGAGCAATACACCGCTTTCTGCCTCATCCAAGGGTAATACCGACAGAAACCTCCGCAGGAAAGATTCTCCGTCGCGGTAGAGAAAAAACAGCGTAATTACCATCAGGACCAATTTAATAATCATGATGAAAAAGTTTTTGAGAATTGCCGTTGAGTAGCCGAGCAGAAATGCCGCGAGCTTCTTCAGGGCCGGGAGAAGAGTGGTGCTGACCTCGATATCCAGCATATCGAGCAGGGGGCTAACCCTGTCCAAAATCGCTTTAATAAAGGGATTATGCGACAAAGCACCAAGAATACTCGAGCCGTCGGCAGCAGTGAAATTTTCGAGTTTCTGGTAAACCTGGGACACTTCGCTTCCGAGGACAAAGATGAAAAGAACAAAGGGAACAACCAGCGTCAGGATCACCAGCGTCGTCATGATCGCGGCAGCTGCCGTGCCCCGGCCCGGAACGTGTTTCCTGAATCTGCGATAGAGGGGATATGTGGCAATCCCGATGACACCGGCCCAGCCGAGCGTATCAAGAAAGGGGGCGAGAATCCGGTAGACAAGGTACAACGACCCGAGGAGAAAGAAAAAATTCATCAAAGTAAAAAAGAGTCGGCGATCCATGGGCTATCCAATTATCCACTGGTTCGGGAGCGCTTCCCGATGAAAAGTTAGGTTGTCTCCGCTTTCAGAATCCGCACCTTCAGAATGGCTGTCCTGGTAACTTCCTCGCAGACCATTTCGAGACCATCTACCATGACTTTCTCGCCCTTTTCCGGGAATCTGCCAAGCCGGTCCAGGATCAGGCCGGCAAGGGTGTCGTAGTGCAGGTCTTCCTCGTGCTTGATATCCAGGAAATCGGTCAGGTCGGAGAGAGAAATCATCGCATCAACGATAATGCTTCCGTCCGCCAACCGTTGCACCTTTCCAGGTTCTCCCACATCATGCTCATCTTCGATTTCCCCCACCAGTTCCTCCAGGAGGTCCTCGGTGGTAACAAGGCCGCTGATCCCGCCATATTCATCAACCACCATGGCCATGTGCATCCTCTTCCGCTGCATCTCTTTCAAGAGACTATTTACCTTTTTCGACTCCGGAACATAGAAAGGCGGGCGGATAATCGATGCCACATCGAAGCCGGGATCATGCACCATGCCGCCGAGAAAATCCTTGCTATGGATAAAACCGACTATCTCCTCGATAGAGCCCTGATACACCGGATAACGGGAATATTTGTTTTCCAGCACCGTCTGCAGCATCTGTTCGCGCGGCAGCTGGAGATTCAAACCGATAACCCTGGTGCGGGGAACCATTACCTCCCGTACGCAGGTGTGGGTAAAATCGAATATGTTCTCGATAAACTCGCGCTCCGTGGCGCTGAAGACCCCGGTCTCGTGCCCTTCCTGGATAATATGTTCAACTTCTTCACGGGTAATGAATGCCTGCCCCCCTTCGGCCTTGATGCCCATGAGTGACAGCACGGCCCGGTTGGAAGCAGCGAGAAATGTTACCGCAATGGAACCGGCAGTTGCGATAAACCGAATCGGTTTCGCCACCCGGAGCGACATGGCATCGGCATACTGGAGTCCAACCGTTTTCGGCACCAGTTCGCCGAATATCAGGGTAAAATAGGCGATAACGAGAACCACGACCGTGATGGAGAGGGGCTCTGCCCCATGTCGCATAAATTCGAAAGGAGCATTGAGAAAAAGCGGCTTGAGATACTGAACCGCGGCGGCGCCGCCAACCGCGGAAGCCATGGTGCCCACCAGGGTAACACCGATCTGGACCGTTGCCAGAAAGCGATGGGGGTCATCCTGAAGGGATTCGACAATCTTCGCCTTCTGATCACCGATTGACACCAGTTGGGCGATCCTGCTTCTGCGGGCCGAGATGATCGCAAGTTCCGATCCGGAAAAAAATCCGTTTGCCAGAATAAGCAGAAATACCAGGAGTAATTCCAACCACACAGAATCCAAACCAGCCTCCTTACCGCAGAGCCGTCCCGAAACGAGAGATACCTGAGAAAGTCAGCGGGAGAGAACCGACCTCAGGACAGCAATAATTAAAAAATCCCCTCAAGGAGTTCCAGGCAGGCATCATCCCTGTTCAGGGTGTAAAGATGCACACCAGGAGCGCCGCCCTTGAGCAGGCCCAGGATCTGACTGCGCGCATGCCGGATCCCGAGGGCCAGAACCGCATCCGCTCCGCCCTGCTCGTCAGCCTCTTCCAACTCTTTGAGAAAATCTGCCGGCACGGTTGCGCCACACAGCGACACGACCTTCTGGATTACCTTGAGACTGAAAATCGGCATGACACCGGGCACGATCGGTTTTTCAATGCCCAACTCCCGGGCCCGCTGAACGAAATCCCAGTAGTAGTCATTGTCAAAAAAGAGCTGGGTGACGATAAAGTCGCCACCCTGATCAACTTTGTATTTCAGCGATTGCAGATCCTTATCCAGGCTGGCCGACTCAGGATGCCCTTCGGGATAACCGGCCACGCCGACCCCCATTGCCGGGTAGTGCTCCCTGATAAAGGAGACCAGGTCAGAGGCAAAGATGAAATCCTTCGACTCGGGCAGCACAATTGCCGGATCCTGCGGTGGATCCCCCTGCAGAGCGAGGACATTGTCTACCCCGGCCGCGGCCAGGTTTTCCAAAAAGGACAGGATGCTCTGCTCCGTGGCGCCGACACAGGTAAGGTGGGCCATTGGCTCGAGCGAAAATTCCTGTTTCATGCGGGTCACGATCGCCAAGGTATTTTCACTGGTGCTGCCGCCGGCGCCATAGGTCACCGAAACAAAAAGTGGCTGGAGATTTTTGAGATTAGCGACAACCCGAAAAAAAGCCGGCCAGTCGGACGAGTTTTTCGGTGGAAAAAATTCCAGGGACAGAAACTGCTTCCCGGGAAGGATATGTTCAGCGATGCGCACAAATTCTCCTTGCAATAGCCGTCTACCGTTGGGGAGAAAAAGCTGAA
>JAJZQA010000195.1 GCA_021810985.1 Deltaproteobacteria bacterium | reverse complement strand
GGGTAGCATAGGACCTGCCTGAAATCAACCACGCCAACGTCACGGCGAACAGTTCACACCAGACCGATTTTATTACAAAAACGTGTCAAACTTGACATTTTGTTTTTGAAAATGAGTATACCTTTCAGTGAAAATATGGTAGAAGTTCTCAGTTATTTACAATAATGCCTAACTATGTCCCATGAAAATATGGTGACTTTCCAAGGTTTTCAATGGAGCAAATTGGAATGAAACCCTGCAAATACCCCATATCTAATGCGTTAACCTCCTTTAACGGGATGACTGTGGAGAACCCCGAAAAGGAAAATTTGAAGATCAGCGCCAAAGTGCATCACCTGCCGGCTTCCATCTGGAAAAAGAGAGCACTGGAAAACTCTACTCCTCTCGACGTAACCATCCAGAGAAGTTGCGACTTTTTCTTCCGCGAACAACTTCCTGAAGGGTACTGGTGGGCAGAACTCGAGTCCAATGTAACCATTTCCGCCGAGTATCTCATGCTGTTCCACTTTCTTGGTATGGTGGACAAGGAACGGGAAAGAAAACTCGCAAACTACATTCTCAGCAAACAGACCGCGGAAGGACACTGGAGCATTTATTATCAGGGCCCCGGAGACCTTTCCACGACCATTGAGGCATATTTTGCGCTAAAACTCGCCGGGTACCCGGCCGACCATCCAGCCATGGAAAAGGCGCGCGCATTCATCCTAAAAAAAGGCGGCATCATCAAGGCCCGGGTCTTTACGAAAATTTTCCTGGCCCTGTTTGGCGAATTCGCCTGGTTTGGCGTCCCGTCGATGCCCATCGAGCTTTCGCTCCTGCCGAAATGGGCCTACCTGAACATGTACGAGTTTTCCAGCTGGTCCCGGGCAACCATCGTGCCGCTCTCCATCGTCATGGCGGCCCGGCCGGTCCGTAAGCTGCCGCCGTGGGCCAGGGTACAGGAACTGTATGTTCGCCCGCCACGTCCGACGGATTATACTTTTACCAAGGAAGAGGGGATTCTGACCTGGAAAAACATCTTCATCGGGGTCGATCATCTGCTGAAAATCTATGAGCGGAGCCCGATCAGGCCCTTTATGAAAAAGGCCATGTCACTTTCCGAAAAATGGGTCCTCGACCATCAGGAACCAAGTGGCGACTGGGGAGGAATCCAGCCGGCGATGCTCAATTCGATCCTGGCACTCAACTGCCTCGGCTACTCGAATGATCATCCGGCCGTACAAAAGGGCCTCGACGCCCTTGCCAATTTTTGTATCGAAAGCGACGACAATATCGTCCTTCAGTCATGCATCTCCCCGGTATGGGACACCGCGCTGGCCCTGAAGGGCCTCATCGACGCGGGGGTACCGACAGACCATCCCGCTCTGGTAAAGGCCACACAATGGCTGCTCGACCGGGAAGTACGCAAACCGGGTGACTGGAAAATAAAATCTCCTGACCTGGAACCGGGAGGCTGGGCATTCGAATTTTTAAATGACTGGTATCCGGACGTTGATGATTCCGGTATCGTCATGATGGCCATGAAAAATGTCAAGATGAAGGATTCCAAGAGCAAAGACGACGCCATCGAACGCGGCATACGCTGGTGTCTCGGTATGCAGAGCAAAAACGGCGGCTGGGGTGCCTTTGACAAGGACAACACCAAACATATCCTCAACAAGATCCCCTTTGCCGACCTCGAAGCTCTGATCGACCCGCCGACCGCGGATCTGACCGGCAGAATGCTGGAACTCATGGGTACGTTCGGTTACCCGAAAGATTTTCCCGCGGCTGTGCGGGCCCTGGAATTCATCAAAAAAACCCAGGAGCCGGATGGGCCTTGGTGGGGCCGCTGGGGAGTAAACTATATTTACGGATCCTGGTCCGTCTTATGCGGACTCCAGGCAATTGGAGAGGACCCTGCGCAACCCTATATCCAGAAAGCCGTAACCTGGCTGAAAACAAAACAGAATTCCGACGGCGGCTGGGGTGAAACCTGCGAGTCTTATCATGATCAGGATCTTGCCGGGGTTGGAGAAAGCACACCGTCCCAGACCGCGTGGGCGCTTCTTGCCCTGATGGCGGCAGGTGAACGAAAATCGGACACTATCACCCGGGGAATCAATTACCTTATCCATACCCAGCAGCCGGATGGAACCTGGCATGAAGACCAGTTTACCGGAACCGGCTTCCCGAAGTATTTCATGATCAAATACCATATCTACCGAAACTGCTTCCCGCTCATGGCCCTGGGTCAGTACCGCGGTATTCTGGAAGATATCGACTAATTTGAAGGCATCCGCTGCCTGATACCGCTTCGTGGTTCGGGCGCTACAGCATAAAGATTCTTACTATGAAAAAAGTATTTGTTACCGGAGCCACCGGCTTTATCGGGGCAAGTCTGGTACGGGAACTGATCGAGAACGGCTGCGAAGTAAGAGCTCTCGTCAGACCTGGATCCGACCGGCGAAACCTTGCTGGACTTGATATCGAGTTTTGGGAGGGTGACCTTCGCAATGAAAACTCCCTGATCAGCGGACTCGCCGGCTGTGATACTCTCTTTCACGCCGCGGCGGATTACCGTCTCTGGACCCGTGATCCCGCAACCATGTATGCCATCAACGTGGAAGGAACGCGCACAATCTTGCAGGCTGCTCTTACCGGTAATCTCGCCAAAGTCGTCTACACCAGCAGTGTCGGCACACTCGGCAATCCGGGCAATGGCACACCTGGAACGGAAGAAACGCCCGTATCCTTTGGCGACATGGTTGGTCACTACAAGAAAAGCAAGTACCTTGCCGAACAGGTGGCAATAAGCTTCCTCGGACAAGGTCTGCCCCTGGTCATCGTAAATCCTTCGACTCCCGTAGGACCGCTTGACATCAAGCCGACGCCAACCGGCAAGATCATCGTCGATTTCCTCAACCGGAAGATGCCCGCGTACCTTGACACCGGCCTCAATCTCATTGATGTGCGGGATTGCGCAAAAGGGCACATCCTCGCAGCCATGCACGGGCGCATCGGCGAAAAGTATATCCTCGGCAACGAAAACCTGACGCTGAATTCCATCTTCACCCTTTTGGAAGAAATTTCCGGCTTACCGGCACCAAGGGTGAAACTTCCCTACACTCCCATTCTCCTCGCGGCATACATCAATGAAGGGATCTCCAAGCTTACCCGAAGAGAGCCGCTCATCCCCCTGGCCGGTGTGCAAATGGCAGGCAAACATATGTTTTTCGACTCCTCGAAGGCGATAGCCGAACTCGGTCTGCCCCAGCATCCGGTCAAAAAAGCCCTGCAAAGTGCCGTAGACTGGTTCCGGGCCGAAGGATACGCCCGCTAGGCGCTGGAATTCGTACTTTTTAGCACTCGGACCAGCAACTGGTAGACGAATGGCAGCTTTCTTAGTACAATCGTAAACATTATTTAACCAGTATCTATAACCCTGAATCGCAGCGGGAGTCTTTCATGTACCCACTCCTCGAAAAAATAAACAGCCCGGCGGATCTGAAACTTCTCACCACTGAAGAACTCGCCACGCTTGCAGCGGAAATCCGCGGCTTTCTTTTACAAACCGTGTCCTGCACGGGCGGGCATCTTGCGTCAAATTTCGGCTGCGTCGAGCTTACCCTTGCCCTCCATTACTGTTTTGAATCGCCACAAGACAAGATTATCTGGGATGTCGGCCATCAGGCGTACACGCACAAGATCCTCACCGGACGACGAGATGTCTTTCACACCCAGCGTCAATACAAAGGAATCAGCGGTTTTCCAAAGCGCTCCGAATCTCCCCACGATGCTTTTGGAGCAGGCCATTCATCGACATCCATTTCCGCGGGACTCGGCATGGCAACGGCAAACAGCCTTCTTGCCCGCAAGAGCAAGGTGATTTCCGTTATTGGGGATGGATCATTGACGGGAGGTCTCGCTTTTGAAGGCCTGAATCAAGCCGGACACCTGGGAAAAAACCTCATCGTAATTCTCAACGACAACGACATGTCGATCTCGAAAAATGTCGGCGCTTTTGCTTCCTTCGTTTCCCGGAAATTGACCGGGAAGTATTTCCGGGATTTGAAAAAGGAAATGCAGTCGCTCCTGAAATCGATCCCCGCAATCGGGACCAACATCCTTCATTTCGCCAAAAAAGCGGAAAATTCCCTCAAAGGTTTCCTCACTCCGGGAACCCTTTTCGAGGCTCTCGGCTTCGATTATGTGGGGCCCATCAATGGCCATGATCTTCCGCAACTGATTGATGTCTTGCGCAATTGCCAGACCGTCGAAGGACCAATCCTGATCCACGTCATGACGAAAAAAGGCAACGGCTATCTGCCCGCGGAGAAGGATCCGGACATTTTCCACGGCATCGGCCCTTTCAACATAGAGACCGGCACGCTCAAAGCAAAGACGGGCGGCGCAAAGTCATACACCGCTGTTTTCGGCCAGACGATGGTACGACTTGCCGAGGAAGATGACAAAATTGTTGCCATCACCGCGGCGATGCCGGACGGAACAGGCCTTTCTTCGTTTGCCCGCACTTTTCCGGAACGCTTTTTCGACGTGGGGATCGCCGAGCAGCACGCCCTCACCTTTGCGGCCGGCCTAGCTGCCGATGGCTTTCGTCCGGTTGCCGCAATCTACTCGACCTTTGCCCAGAGAGCCTATGATCAGGTATTTCACGACATCTGCCTTCAGAAACTTCCGGTAACCCTGGCCCTCGATCGCGGCGGCCTGGTGGGTGACGACGGTCCTACGCACCATGGGGTTTTCGATATCTCGTTTCTGCGGCATTTTCCCGAAATGACCGTCATGGCACCGAAAGACGAGAACGAGTTGCAGCATATGCTCAAGACGGCGGTATATTCCAACCGGCCAATTTCCCTCAGATATCCACGTGGCACGGGCTACGGCGTCACCATGGACCAGAGTCCCGTTGCACTTGAGATCGGCAAAGGTGAAGTTCTGTCGGAGGGAGACGACCTGGCAATCATTGCCATCGGTTCCACTGTGTATCCGGCCCTTGATGCCGCAAAACTGCTCGCCGATCGCGGGATCAATGCGACGGTCGTAAACGCCCGCTTCGTGAAGCCTCTCGACCATGACCTGATCCTCAAGGTTGCACGCCGCACAGGTGTGCTGTTGACAGTTGAAGAAAACGCTTTGGCGGGCGGATTCGGGAGTGCACTACTGGAACTCCTGGAAGCGGAAGGTATCACCGGTATCAAGGTAAAAAGAATCGGTATCCCCGATTATTTCATCGAGCATGGCAGC
>JAJZQA010000194.1 GCA_021810985.1 Deltaproteobacteria bacterium | reverse complement strand
CGGACGTATGACGGCGCTGATCGTCCGGCTGCCGGTAAGGCCATAAGCATTACAGCGACACTGCTCATCTGTCAACGGAGATGCATCATGATGCTGTCGTTTGAAGGGTCAGGAGGGGAACTTGCGGGCCAGATCGTTGTCGATCACGTAGACGCAGACCTCTTTGGCGCCCTGTTTGGTGTAGTGGAATTTTGTTCCGCAGAGGTTGTTGATCAGGAATGAAACATCGTCCCGGATGCGCTTGTCGTAGGTTTTAAAAGCATCGCTGTCGTAATCCTTGATGGCGCGGCGGAAGTTGGGATTGCCTAAAAACGGGTCAAGCACCTTCTCCTTCAGGTTGTGGACATAACGTTCGTGAAGCGTCCGGTACAGCCAGGTTTCGCGCGGATCGCGCCCTTCGGCCAGTATTTCCTGGGTCAGGGTCCGGCCGGCGTATTCCTTCTGGGTATCGCGCCGGAACTGAAGCCGCTCCGAATCCTCGACGTTGCTGCCGATCAGCCGTCTCTCCGTGCCGCGTAGAAATTCTTCACTGACCTCCAGCTTGTCATTGGTGAAGCGGCAGACCGTCACCGCCCCCATTTCAAAACTGACCGCAAACATATAGTTGAGCAGATCCCGGGCGATCTGTTCCTCGTTGTAGTAGTACAGCGATTCCTTGACCTCCTGCAGCACCGTGTAATTGTAGTTGCGCAGCAGCGAATTCAGAAATCCCTCCGGCAGCATTCCGTAAAGATCGCGGCGCCATTTGGTGAAGAATGTCGTCAGAGCCGACATGGAAATCAGTTCGTCCTTGCGGGCGTAGGCCGAATAGAATTCGTTGAAGATTCTGATCGAGTCCCGGCCCGAAAAACCGCTCAAGCCCTCCTTTTCCGATTCATCGATAATCCGCCGCCGGCGCTTGGCGGTCAGACGTTTGCGATCCTCGTCCGAGATCCAGGCCGGGATATAGCCGGTGTAGATTTCCATTTTGAGGATCTGCAGATTCTCGTCGCAGTACTGCCCGTATCTCATCGGATCGCCGATCCATTCCAGCAGCGCCTCGGAGGTGACTTTCATGCGGGTCGAGATGACCGCCCGGGCGAAATTGTGCAGAACACGCGGGATAAAGCTTTCGTCGATATGCTTGCCGAAGATGTTGCGATAGATTTCGACCTCGGTGTTCAGATCCATGACGTAGGGGATGTTGATATATTCGATCCGGTCGCTGAAGGACTGCAGGCCCTCGATGGTTTTCTCATCTTCCGGGTTCATCAGGGCGATGAAGAGCGACCGGACGTTTTCCTCCACATCCTCGACCTTGTGGATTCCTTCGCTGATGATGTTGTGCAGCTCCAGCAGACGCTCGGCGTTATGTGATTTGACGTCCATCAGGGCATAGATGCCGTTGTTGGTTTTGGCAAAGTTGGAATAAAGGTACTTGACCGCGTTGCTGTCCCCCAGCAGGCTGTCGATCTTGCGCTGCAGCTGCTCGTTGGTCTTGATGTTCTGCTTCATCGGCTTGTCGCCCGGATTGAAAACCGTGATCCCTTCCCCCAGGCGGCGATTGAAGCGGTAGGGGCGGGCGTGGATCATCTTGTAGATATCGATCGAGCTGGGCAGGCGTTGGGTCAGGGCTTCGTAAATCGAGCTGCAGATCGTGCAGGGGCTTTCGCTGAAGATCCACTCGTACTCTTTGTCGGTAAAGAGCTTCCACTTGAATTCGTCATTGCTGAACAGGTCGTCGAAAAACAGCCGCCGGTCCCGCTTGGGGATCAGCAGCAGCGGGTTGTCGTGGGAAGGGCAGGCGATTTCGACGAAATCGCCGGAACGGGTCAGCGAGCTCTTCATCTCGGACAGTTCGGCCTGTCCCAGCTCGTATTCGTCCAGCAGTGTGGATAAACGGTCCACAAACGAGGAGAGCTGGGTTTCATTGATCCGGGCCAGAACCCTCCGATCCAGACGCCAGACGACTTCATAACGCCGCCCGGCCTCGCTGTTGGCGTATTCCTCGAACTTCAGCAGCAGGTTGTTCAAAAAGGTGCTTTTGCCCGAACCGGTCGGGCCTTCAAAGATGTAGATCTTGTTTTGGCGGGCGCTGCCCTTCATGGAGTCGACGTGGTTGATCAGGCGGTTGGCGAACAGGCGGTCGGCAAAAAAAGGGCGGTCGGTGTTTTTTACAAACAGGTTGCGGCAGTCATAGGAGATATAGTTGATCGATTCCGGATCGTTGGGCGTGTCGTCATATCCGGGGCCGACATAGGTTCTGATCATGTCGTGGAATATCTGGAATACGTTGCGGACGACCGCCGCCGGCTTGTTCGCCAGGATTTTCAGGAAGTCGTCAAAGGGGATGGTCTGGTTATGCTCCCGCTCGCTGATTTTCCGGTTGAGGTGCTTTATGGCCCTGTCCACGTTTAACATGAGTTCACCGTTCGCTTAGAGTTCCTTTTTGGACAGCACTTTGCCATCCATCGTATAAACGACCCGCTGCCAGGCGATTTCCCCTTCCGGCTCCTGATCGGTTTTTGCCGCTGCGGCTGATTCCGGAAGAATATGGGCTTCGCTGGTCTCCAGCTGTACCGGAGCGCCCCACAGATATTCGATGCCGACCAGCGTGTTGGCGATGTATTCCTGCACCAGCTGTTTACCCTCGAAAGTATGGGTCAGGTACAATCCGCCTCCGGCAGCTTTGGACTGATCCACGCTGATGAGCGGCGGGTGGTAAAGAGAATCCTGCATCATCTGCAGATAATCGGACGCCTTGCGGCTCTTGACGTAGTACTGCCAGACCATGCGCTGCTGATCAAGACGCTTGCCGGCCACGAACAGCTTGTGCCGGTCAATGAAATCCTGATCCAGGTAATTTTTCAGGAAAAGATAGTCATTTAGATTTTCACGCACCTTGAAGATGAAATCCCTGCCGCTGCCGGCACCGCTGTCGAAGCGCTTGCGGCTGCCGGCATCGTTCAGGCGCTGAAAATCGTAGGAGATGCGCCCCTTGCCGGCCTGTTCCTCCACATGCTCGAAGAGCCGCATTCCAAGCGCATACGGGTTTGTCCCGACCCGCGGCAAGGCGGTGACGCCGGCATGAACCCGGGCGAAATCTACTTCATGCCCCCGGATGCGGTCATCCTGCAGGAAAAGCGTTTCGTGCCAATAGCTGGCCCAGCCTTCGTTGAGGATCTTGGTCCGGATCTGGGGCTGGAAGAAGATCGATGTTTTGCGAATGATCTCCAGGATCGAGCGCATCCAGATATTCTCGTCCCGGGCCAGGAATTCCGACTTGTCCAGTAGAAAACGGAGCAGATCCCGTCTGGGGGGCGAGCGGTGCTCATGGGCCCTGGCAAAATGCGCCTCCAGTTCCGGGTAGCGTCGCTCCGCCTCGGCGAAGAAGGTTTTCTCCCCCAGTTCGCCATAGGTTTTCAGGCAGTCGTTATAGCGGTTGACCTCTTTGATATAGTCGCTGACCGGGAGCTTCTTCTCTGTCTGCAGGAACCGGTCGAAATAATAGTCCAGCCGTGCTGAACAGGCTGCCCCGGGAACAGTGAAAAGCCCGGCCAGCTCGCCGTGGAAATCGACCAGATTATCGATGCTGCGGGCAAATTCGATCACATAGTCGACCCAGCGCCCCTTCTCGGCCCTCAATTTGGCGATCACCCGTTTGTCCGACAGGGCCTGGCCGGTGAAATCGTAGTCCCAGGTGTGGCGAAAGTAGAGATTGTTCTGGAAAAAATCGATGTGGGCCAGGACGTGGTAGAAAATCATCACGTTCAGCCAGTCCGGGTTGTTGTCGTTGTAAAAGGAGATCGGCGGGCGAGTGTTGATGACGGTTTCGTAAGGGTTTCCGGGGTAAAGTTCGTATTTGCCCTGTTCGCGCAGTACCTCGACGTCGTGCACCCAGTAATCGTAGAGGGTTGGAATCATGACCTTGGGAGACAGCTCCAGCAAATCACGGTTGGTGACGATATACTCCAGACTCTCATCCGTGAAGGAGAGGCCGGCCGCCCTGGCGCGTTCTTTGCACCCTTCCATGATCCGCTTGGTGTGTTGATTGATTAGTTCCATTGGGCATCCATCTGTATCATGGTGTTTCAATTGGTGTTAAAAAGTTTTTTGTCCTTTAGGAAATCAGCCGTTTGATTCCTTCGATCAGCCGTGATTCGTCGGCCTCTTTCTGGATTATATCCAGCCGCAGCAGTTCCGGCTTTTTGTCCAGCAGGCCGGAGCTGTTCAGGTAGCGGGCCACGGTCGTGCTTGGCCCCGGCATGTGCTCGGCGATCGTGACGCCGATCCGGTTGGCGTAGGTCAGCATTAATTCTAGTTCCGGTAGCGCCTCGGAGCCGGACTCGTCCCAGTCATCACCGTCGGTACCCTGAAAGACGTAGATATTGTAATCCTTGGCCAGGTTTTCGCGGGTCACGATCTCGTTGACCAGGCGGTAGGCGCTGGAAACCTGGGTGCCGCCGGCCACCCGCGAGTTGTAGTAGCTGTAGAAATCCGGCACTTCCCGTGCCTGGGTGTCATGCAGTATGAAGCGGGTTTCGGCCTGGCCGCCGTACTGGTACAAAAGCCAGCTGTAGATCAGCACATGCTGGTTGACGATCAGGTCGGTGACCTTGCCGGCCATAGAGCCGGAATAGTCGCGCAGGAAAAAGAGCATGGCCTGCGGTTCATAATCCTTTTCGCGCGACAGGATGCGATAAACCTTGTCGCGCGGTGCAATCAGGAACTGGGCCGGATCGATCTGCGAGACATCCGGAAGATTGCCGAGGGCGATGTTGGTTTCGACGATCTTGCGCAGGGTGGCTTTTTTGTCCAGCACCTGGCCGAAACCGCGATTCTTGTCGGTCAGGTCGTGGGTGTAACGGGTGAAAGAGCGCTTCTTGCCCTTGTCCTGCAGGTTAGGCAGCTGGAATTTTTCCGAGAGGGTTCTGCCGAGCTCGTAGGCGGAAGCTTCCATCTCGTGACCGGATTCGCCCCCTTCACCCGCCCCGCCGGGCTGGCCGCCCTGATCGCGGACCGGCTGTTCGCCGATTACCTGACCTTCCTGCTCATCGCCGGTTCCGCCCGATGTTCCCTCTTCGCCCGGCGGGCGAACCGTCGGGTCGTGGTAGAGTTTTTCCTCGACCGTGGTCGGCACGATCACTACCTTGCCCTTGCGGCCGCGCCCCGGTTTCACCAGCTTGCCGATCTGGATCTTGCGGGGGAAACCATCCTGTTCCCGCTGCCGGTCGCGCTCCAGCAGTTCGTCCAGTGATTTGGCCAGCCCGGCTCCAGATCGG
>JAJZQA010000193.1 GCA_021810985.1 Deltaproteobacteria bacterium | reverse complement strand
CGCGGAAGATTCTCCCGCGGTTCCTTCAAGGGCCAGGCGCACATCTCCGGCAACCTCACCACCTACCACGACAAGATAGAGCTTTATTCCCAGCTGTTTGACCAGCCCAATCACGTTGACAAAATTCAGCAGCCCCTTCTCAACATCATCAGTGCTTTTGTTCGCCTCGATGCGGCCATCGGTAAAGAGAACAATGGCCATGCCCCGGCCGAAATCCGTCTTTTTCAACGTGGCGGGAATCTGTAGTGCCGCACTGCTTTCGCCCATCAACGAGTAACGCAGATCATTGATCTGTTCGTACGAGGGCTGATTTTCCTCCGGGAGCAGCATAAAGAAAACGCAGACTGCCAGCCAGGCGGCATAGGACGCATTGGTCTCGCCCCCCCCTGTCAACTCTCTGAACACCGCGGAATCACTTTTCCTGTTGAGCAGCTCCAGCTTCTTCCTGAGAATTTCCCTGTCAAAGGAAGGAGGGGCGATCACCTGCGCGAGATTGGAAAAAGCAATAATGCCGATCAGGTCGTCCTTATTGCGCAGATCAATAAAAGCGTGCGCGCCCTCGAGGGCGACATCCCCGAGGGTTGCGGTGCCGGTCTCATCACTGGGCCTGCCCATTGAACCGGAGAGATCCTGAACCAGCATTATCCACTTGGATTCAAGGTAGTTTTGTTGCCAGTAGCTGGAATATTGCACATTTGCCACAGCGAGCACGAACAGGACCATGGCGGCAACGGCACAGAAATCGGCGCCATGTGCCTTTATCAGCCCGGGCCGCAGGTTCTGGCCGAGCGGCAAAACCCAGGAAAAACCGGTTCGGACCGCATACTTTTTTTGGGCACCGAGCACTGCCGGTATCAATGCCAGAAGCAACAGTGCCCAGGGATACTGAATGCTCATAGTAGGTTACCCATGGGCTGCCGCGTTTTGCGCGGTGAGCTCAACAACCCTGAGAATTTCACGCTGAAGCTGTTCAATATCTTGATGCTGCTCGAACTCCCGGGATACGCTGGTATCGATGGCAGTAAAAATAATGCTCAAAGGCTCAAGGCATTCCTGAGGCATACGTTCTCCCAAGGTGTTCAGGAACTGTTTGCCGCTGCCGCCACGATATTTTCCATCGATTTCGTAGTGAACCGCCAGGTACTCACGCAACAGACTGCCAACCTCGCCCAGATAGCGCCAATGTGGTGCAGTTGCCGTGGGCTGCAACAGGCTGCGCAGCTGTTCGGCCAGCAGTTCTTCCTTGTTATTCTCCTCCAGCAGGACCCGCTCGGAGTTGATTCTCCGGCGCAAAAGGAGCAGCCAGGCAACGCACGGAAAGATTCCGGCGAAACAGATCAGGGCGAGCCATAAATCACTTGTGGCTTGCTGACTGAGCGCCGCCAGGTGAAAATCGAGAGAGATTGGCTCGGCCGGAACGAGAAGCCGGTATTCTGATTGTTCCGCCGGGATTATCGAGGAAACTTTGAAAATTACCGGTTCCGTTTCGAGTGAACGCACGCTGCTGTCGGAGCAGGACGGACAGCTATAGTTGATCGTGACGGCCGGAATGGAAAATTCACCCGGCGCATAGAATGTTATCCGCCCGGTGATGACGAGGGGACTTTTCGTGACGAGTTTTGCGGTGTCATACGGGTCAAAAGTACAGTCAAACAGCTCCTTCTGCAGATTCGACGGCCGCAGATTTAGCGTGGCAAGAGAGCTTGGATCGATGCTTACCCGGTCGGAAAAGGTAATGGTGAGCGTGAAAGGGACGCTGTTGCCGATGTTCCCCCCGCGCATGAAAAGAGACAAGCTGGCGCTGATCGAGGGTTTGATCTCCACCAGATAGGGCGTTGCCCGGAGCACGTTGACATCTTCCGCCAGCAGGTTAAGCGCCTTGAAAAAGGGCATGGCGGCAACGTCAACAGCGAAGCGCTTTTCTTTTTCATCGAATACCACATGGGCCGCGTTGAGCAGGTCCTCCCGCCGTGCCGCGTCAGCGCCTGTTTTCCATTCCAGCTGAAATAGAGTAAAAAATGCGAACGTTTTATTGTTCAGGACCAACGTCGGGTGGACGTATCTGACCGCTTCTTCCTTGCCCACCTGGGTGATAAGCTGGCGTATATCTTCCAGCGTCAGGCCATCACGCAGTCTGAAAAAACCGGTGGCTTCCGCAAGGTTGGGGTCATACATGTACTCAGTGAGACGATCGTGGGCGAGCAAGACCGCCTTGGCCTTCTCCTGGATGAAAATGTCTTTGCTGGCGCCAGCATCAATATCATCGGCGTTTTCGCCCGGATCAAAGACAACCGTGAGCCAGCGTTTGCCAATTTCCGGGATGACCCGAGTCCCGTCACGATAAAACCAGACAGAGTCAAAAGAAGAGGGAGCGGCAGTCTTTTGCCCGTTGGTTGCGGAACCGGAACTGGTCACCTCCGCGGAGGCAGCAGCGGCGGGCAAGGCAGCAAGCAGGAACAGTACGATAATCGTAAAGTATGTTGTGCAGCGGTTATTCATGGCATACCTGTCGCTTACATTCTGCTAGTAACGTGAAGGGGGCCTCTTCATAAACTCATTGATTTTCCGCGCGAAATCATCGGCCGGGCTGATGGTTACCAGATCGATGCCCGCGCGGTTCAGGCGATTTCCGGCAGCGGCACGCACCCGGCTCATCGTATCGTTGTACTCCCGCCACTTACCGAGATCGAGCGCCATCGTTTTGCCGCTTTCATAATCATAGAGAGGCAAGATTCCTGTCGCATTCGGTGGCAGGCTGATTTCGCATTCCTCCAGCACCTGAACAGCTTTTACCTCATGCTTGTTGGTTCCGTGTGCCGAATGATGAAAGCTGTAGCTGAAATCAAGCGGATACATGAAATCGGAGAGGATAAAAGTAAGGCTCTCAGGTACTTCATTGATCAGCTTGGTCAATGCAAGGGTCAGGTTTGTCGCTCCGCGGTCAACCGGCTCGGCCTGCGCAATGGCAGCGAGAATCTCCAAAAAATGTGCCCTGCCCATGCGCGGCGGAATATACTGTACGATCTCGTCGGCGAACAGAATCAGACCGCAGCCGTCATTGCTCAGGACCGCACTGTAGGCCAGTGACACGGCAATGTGCGCCTGAAGCAGTTCCTTCCGGCCAAAATGCACCGACCGGCTGACATCGTAGAGCAGCATGACGTTGAAATAGCTCTCGGCAAGAAACTCCCGCACATAATACTTCCCGGTTTTTGCCTTTGCCTTCCAGTCGATATTTTTGTACGGATCGCCGGGTTCAAGCTCCCGGAGCGACCAGAACTCATAACCCAGCCCCTTGAAAATGCTTTCCCAGTCGCCGGGAAATGGTGAATGCACCCGGTGATTGATGAATATTTCCAGGAGCTCTTTCTTGGAAAGCAGGCTTTTTTCCGATTTGGCCTTGGGCATCAGTATGGCTCGATGATTTTCAGGATCTCCTGAACGAGCATGTCGGCGTTGATCTGCTGCGACAGCGCGGTGCTGTTGAGCAGGATGCGATGCCTGAGCACATGCACGGCACAGGTCGCTACGTCGTCAAAATCGACATAGTCCCGCTGCTGGCTGAAGGCGAATGATTTTGCCAGCGCCAGAAGCGATTCGGAGGCCCGGGGTGACGCACCGAGCCTGATGTACTGATGAATATCCGCGGTCAGCTGTTGCGCGGCATAGGTTTCGCGCGGCCGTGTGGCAATACAGATATTCAGAATGTAGCTCATGACGTTCCGGCTTACCCGGACCTGGTCATGGATCAGCTGCTGGATGGCCATGATATCATCCAGGGTAAGAAGCGTTTTTATGTCAGCTTTGAGCTGGTCAAAGTTGGTATTTTTTCTCCGGATCAGCTCAAATTCCTCATCCTTTTGCGGGTAGCCGACATCATATTTCACCATGAAACGGTCAACCTGGGATTCCGCCAGCGGATAGGTGCCGATCTGCTCAATCGGATTTTGCGTAGCCAGCACCATGAAGGGATGCGGGATATCGTAACGCAGGCACTCAACCGTTACTTCCTTCTCCTGCATCGCCTGCAGCAAGGCGGATTGAACCTTCGGCGAGGCCCGGTTTATTTCGTCGGCAAGGAAGATATTGCAGAAGATCGGGCCGAAATAAAATTCGAACTTCCGATCCAGCTCATTCCAGATCATCGTGCCGGTGATATCGCTCGGCATCTTGTCGGGGGTAAACTGGAAGCGCTTGAAATTGCCACCGATCACGTCTGCGAACGTTTCGACCGCAAGGCTTTTTGCCAGCCCGGGCACGCCTTCGAGCAGGATATGCCCCTTGGAGAGAAGCGTCAGAATCATCAGGCTGATCATCTCTTCCTGACCAATCACTACTTTGGCAATTTCAGCTTTTATCTGCTGAATTTTGTCGGCGTAGCGGTCAAAAAGCTCTGTTGTGCTGCCGTCGGCTGCAATGCTGTCCTGCATATGCTTTCCCTTCACATATATTCAAACTGTTTTCGGTGCTTGATAATCAGATAGAGAAAAAACGGTCCGCCGAGCATTGAAGTAATAATACCTACCTTTAGATCAACTGTCACAACCAGCCGCACAAAAAGGTCCGCGTAAATGATAAAGACCGCTGCGAGCAGTCCGGAAAAAACGATCAACTTCCGGTTATCCGGCCCGATCAGGCTGCGCATGATGTGCGGTGCAACCAGCCCGACAAAGCCGATCACCCCCGAGACGGCAATGGCGCCGCCGGTTTCAATGGAAGAAAAGAGCAGGAGCCAATTGCGGGCGCGCTTTATGTTGACCCCCAGGTTTGCCGCGGTTTCTTCCCCGAGCATGAGCAGGTTTAAGTCCTTGGCAAAAAACAGGGCTCCCAGCAGCGCAAAACCGCTGGTCGGAAAGACAATAGAGACATGTTCCCAGGAGCGGTTATTCAGGTCTCCCATGAGCCAGTTCACGATTACCCGCCCCACGTCGAACTCCCTGGTGCTCAGGGTGATGATAAAGGAAGTCAGCGCGCCTAAGACCAGATTAAGGGCAATACCGGCCAGCAGCAGCGTTGCGATGGAAGTCCGCCCCCGTGAGGTCGCAATGGCAAAAACCGCCACCAGGGTGAGCAGGGAAAATATGATGGCGGCAAAAGGGAGCGCGACGAGCGAATTTGCTGCCAGTCCCAAATAAATGGCCAGCACGGCGCCCAGCGCGGCGCCTGAATCAATACCCATAACACCGGGGCTGGCCATGGGGTTCTTGAAGATTCCCTGCATGATCGTGCCTGCTCCGCCGAGGGAAAAGCCGACCAGCAGCGCAACCAGAAA
>JAJZQA010000192.1 GCA_021810985.1 Deltaproteobacteria bacterium | reverse complement strand
AAGTTGTCGCGAAAATACGGCAGCATGGCCTCTAGCACCTCGGCATGAACCGGCGTCGTTGCATTATTGTCCAGATAGATTTTTCGCATCTTCAGCTCCTTTACCGGTGCACTGTTTCTTCCCTTCCGATGCTCTCCAAAATTTCTGACAACCCCAATCCGTACACGAAAAAACCCGCACCAATAGCGACAGTGTTTGTCGTAATCGGTGCGGGTTTCGTTGCGTCTGCGGTACAGAGGACGAAATGGGCGCAAAACCGTTAAGCAGAATTGTTATAAGTTAGAATCAATAAAGCTGCTTGCCAAGCAGTAACCATAAAGATTTGCCGGGAAATATATACCAACTGCATCTGGGGCGTCAAACACAAATATTTCATATCAGGCCGTCAGTTGCTTGCAACAGCAATTTGATTCAATCCCTCCGGACTTATTTGAAAGGATGCAGCTCTGAAGCAGGTCTTGACTGAGTAATGCAGCAGCAGGGACCATTGCAAAAGATTATCTGGTGCTGTATAGATACTTGGGAGACTGTTATTACTGGGGCAATTAAACATATCAATTGTAGGTGGCTAGGCGTGCCTCGCCCAATCGGGGCACGGCGCGCCGTGCCCCTACATCAGGTTGTGATGTTTAATTACCGAAGTAATAAAACCGGCCGGGGCAGCAGGCAAGCGCGTGCAACCACAAATTTATTTTTGTCACTTTCAGTCCACCTGTAGCTGCGTTAAGAAGGGAGCGTTCGAAATTTATATGAGAACATCAAAAAAGCAAATCGAAGTTTCCGGAACCCTGTCATTCAAGAAAACCGATAAGGACTATTTGGGGAGCGACAGGATAGCCCTCCTGGAAAATATTGATGAATACGGCTCCATAAACAAGGCAGCCAAGCTTGTCGGAATAAGCTACAAAACAGCATGGGATTCAATCAATGCCATGAATAACCTTTCCGAGAAACCGCTTTTTATCCGCACAGCCGGGGGGAAATCCGGAGGAGGGACAATTCTAACGGCTGAGGGTAAAGAACTCGTGAGAAAGTACCGGCTCATACAACGAGAGCACGAGAAATTTCTGACTAACCTCGAAGACAAGATGCTGGATGTTGATGTGAACAATCTTTACCGATTTCTGGAAAGAGTTTCCACGAAAGTCAGTACCAGAAATTCTTTTATCGGCAAAGTTGTAAAGATAATCAAGGGAGAGACTAAATCAGAAGTTACCATGGCCGTGCAGGGCGGAGGCAGAATTATCGCGATAATCACCACTGAAAGTGTTGAAAAACTCAGTATACATGAAGGAAGTTACGTCTATGCCATTATCAAGGCAAATTCCGTCATTATCGGCTCAGATGAGGGAGACATAAAAGTCAGTATCAGCAACAGACTGCCAGGAAAAATAGTCAGTCTCACTCGCAATATCGTCACCACTGATGTGATTGTTGAGTTGTCCGGCGGAAACATGATAAGTGCCGTTATTCCCAATGCCTGCGCTGAAAGCCTTGAGCTTAAAGAAGGCGAGCGAGTTCTCGCCATGTTTAATGCGGCAAGCGTTATCCTGGGTACCGATTAATCAGGAGACCAGCAGGACTTGCCGGTTTCAACTGTTCACCTTACTATTTCAAGCGGCTGATCAGGTACAGATCGCGACATCCACCAACCCGAAGATCGTGCTGCCAAAGAAGTCGCTCAGCAGCACCGCACCACCCCCTCCCCCATCGCTATGACAGCCTGAGTTGCCGTCATATTCAGCGTCTCAAGCTCGCAGTCAGCCCGTCCGGGATACTCACGCCACAGGCTTTCATCCAGTCATCGGAACTGCAAATTCCACGGCATATTCCGTTCAATCCGCTTTATGGACGCCTGGCGCCGCACGATCCCACTGCGCGGCACAATCTCCATCAGGAACGAACCCTTCAGATCAACGCTGGAAAAATTATATTGCACTTCGTTATCTAGTATTGTATATAACGAACGGAAAACAGCGTGGTGGCAATCGAGGCGGTTAACCGGCAACATCCTGGAACGGCTTCAGCCTATTTGAGCCGAATACGTTTTCCAGCTCTTGTTTCCACCCCCTTTCAGAGCAAATGCTCGCTCAAAAGGAAAAGTGTCGGTCCACAGATCCGGAAATAAACCATCGATAGTGGGTATTCACATGCGAAGGCAAGTCGTTACAGATATGAGGGTTCCGAATTCCGTGTGGAAAAAGATGGTTTCGGACACTTTGCACGAGTTGAACATAATACCTGAAAATTTCTCGGGAAAAGTTGTCATTTCTTTTAAAGAAGGGGGGGTCAGCTATATTGAGAAGACCGAAACCTTAAAATAAAGGGGAACTTGAGTGAAAAACTCAACTCGCCACGTTCCTTATCCTTGCCGCGGCAAATTGTTCCTTCCGCGCACTAGCACGAAACTCAGTTACGTTGCTTACTAAACTATCTTGATTTACGCGGATATCCTCAGACAGACGCAACGAAACCCGCCCTCATGCCGCACGTCGCGACAGTATAGTGGTGCGGGATTATTTTTTCCTCTGAACCAAGAAGGGATACCATTATGTCAATCGAACACTGCGCAACTTGTAATACCGAAATAGACACCGAGTACTACCTGAACAAGAAATGTTCAAAATGCGGTTCCTGGTTTTGCCATGATCATTTGGGTCAATACAAATGGCAGTGCACTAAATGTTTGACCTATACCCTGAGCAATGTATATGGGCACTGACTGCAGGCGAATCCAAGGCCCAGCTCTTCTTTTCGTCAAACTCCCTCGGCACGCTTCAGACGTCGCGGGTTGCCGGAGACGGTACAAAAGCATTCTATGGAAGGGGTTAGAAACGCATGAATACACTTACTAGCCTCATAATGAATCGTCGCAGTTGCCGGAATTATACTGATGAATCACTATCGAGGGAAAGACTCACGGAACTGATCAATGCCGCGGTGTGGGTTCCGAACGGCTCCAATAACCAGCCGTGGAGATTCGTCGTCATCACCAACAAAACGCTGCTGAAAAAGTATTCGGACGCCGCCAAGAGTGACTGGCTGGCAAGACTTGCGGAAACACCCCACCTGCAGCAGTATGAAAAAGCACTACGGGACCCTGACTACAACATCTTTTACAATGCGCCGGCACTTGTCATTATCTACGGGAACACGGAATCATACTGGCAAGTGTATGACTGCAGCATGGTCGCCCACAACCTGCATCTGCTTGCGGAGGAATCAGGCCTCGGCGCCTGCTGGATTGGTTTTGCCCACAATGTCTTCGCGGCCAAAGAGACGAAAGCCGCATTCGGCATTCCTGATGGATATGAACTGGTGGCACCGGTAATCCTGGGGTACCCCACAGCATCACACCCGACCACAGGAACACCCCGCAAACCATTTTCCGTCCTCTTTTACGATGACGACAAATTTAAGTGCGGATTGTAATGTCATCGCTCATCTTAAAACTGCTGCCCCAGTACATCTGACGCTCGCGTTCCCGCTCAGTACGCAAGGGGTAGAAACCCGCATGGCATAATTCCGGCATCACTACATTTGGGCAATATCTTTCTTGCAAAGCATTATATTATATGCTACATAGCGTTTGCTTTTCTAACAAATCTGTTCAAAGCTGGCCCAGAGCATTGGTACACATGACCAATTGAAACGGAAACCTTTTCACAAGGGACTCGGGTTCAGCAGGCGAATAGTAGCATAGCATTTTTTATTTTCATGTAATCAAGCGCTCATTTCGACCTCCGCCACGGGCGGACTCAACGAAACCCGCATTGATACCGATGAATTTTCGGTATTGGTGCGGGTTTTTTGCGTCCGCGGTTATCGAAAAATTAGCGCTTGAGCCAAAACTACTTGGGTGTCTGCCAGGAAGCATAGTCTACCACACGTTATTTGTTTAATTCTGGGCCCAAACACCAGGCATGCCTCAGTACGCTACCCCGCGGTCACTCGATTTCCTATCCGAAATCGCGAACTTTACTACAGGAATGGGCGTCATTTGAAATATACGGATGCGCCTTTAGTACCAACATCAACGATGAGGAGAGAATCATGGCAGTATGCAAGTGTACCGGCGAACAAGTAGCGTCGCCGCAGGATGTAGAGTTAATGGAACTGCTGGGTCACTACCGCGATTACGAAGGCGGCCTGATCCCGGTACTGCAGGGGGCGCAGGAGATTTACGGCTACCTGCCGGCGGAAGTACTGGAGACGATTTCGCAGGAACTGAGCCTCCCGTTCAGCGAGGTATTCGGGGTCGTTACGTTCTATGCCCAGTTTCACCTGAAGCCGCGGGGCCGTAACATCATCCGGGTTTGCCTGGGAACTGCCTGCCACGTTTTGGGCGGCTCGAAGATTTTCGCGGCACTCCAGGACGAACTGGGCGTGGAGAATGGCGGAACCACCGAAGACCTGCGTTTCACCCTGGAATCAGTGGCCTGTATCGGCGCCTGCGGCCTGGCGCCGTGTATCATGATCAACGACGATACCCATGGCCGGCTGGTACCAAGTGACATGAAAAAAATCCTGGAACAATATGAATAGGGAGGGTGGCAAATAATGAACAATTTACAGCAAATGCGCTCCGGGATTGAGGAGAGCTACAAAGGGAAGCAAAATCGGGCCAGGGTTGTCGTTGGGCTCGGCACCTGCGGCATTGCCGCGGGCGGTAACAAGGTTATGGAGACCATCAAGAGCGAAGTGGCGAGCAAAGGCCTTGATGTTGACATAGACTTCACCAGCTGTATCGGCATGTGCTTTGCCGAGCCGGTGGTTGAAATCTCCCTGCCCGGCCAGTCCAGCGTTATCTATGGCGGCGTTTTCCCTGAAAACGTCTCCCAGCTGATCGATGGTCACCTGGTCGCCAAGACTCCGGTCACGGAGATGGCCCAGATTCAGATTCCCGGTGATGCAGCCCCCTACGAGGGGATTCCGGTCATGGACAAGTCCGGTTACTACGCGAAACAGATCCGTTCCGTCACCTCGCGCCTGGGCCGCACCAACCCGGAGAGCATCGAAGACTACATTGCCACCGGCGGCTACGCGGCGATCGAGAAGGCCATCGCCATGGAGCGTCTCGATATCATCAACGAAGTGAAGAAATCCGGTCTCAGGGGACGTGGGGGCGGCGGTTTCCCCACCGGCACCAAATGGCAGTTCGTTCACGACGCAGCGGGAAGCAAGAAATACATCGTCTGTAATGCCGACGAGGGCGATCCCGGCGCATTCATGGACCGAAGCGTCCTGGAAGGCGACCCGCACGCGGTCCTGGAAGGGATGATGGTCGCCGGCTACGCCATCGGCGCCGACGAAGGGGTCATCTACTGCCGCGCCGAATACCCGCTGGCCATCAAGCGCC
>JAJZQA010000191.1 GCA_021810985.1 Deltaproteobacteria bacterium | reverse complement strand
CCTTCGAGACCCCGAAGGATGGGACAGAAACGACCAGTGTCTCGGCAAATACCACTTTTTCCCTGTTCGCCAACCGGGAAGACGCCTTAAAACACGCGGAATCAGCCCTGACTTTCCGGCTGGTTTTCAGGGAATCGGTGCAGGGCTTGTCCGTCAATTCACCCGTAATATTTCATGGCGTTCCCCTGGGAGAGGTCAAAGATATTGCATTGGAGTTCGATCCCCGCCGGAAACAGTATTATGTGGAGGTCAAGGTTCAACTGTACTTTGATCGCCTCCACGGCACACAGGCACAAGCACCTCAGTTCCAGGAGAATACTCGGGCAATCATCAGCGGTCTGGTGGAGCGCGGTCTGCGGGCACGGCTTGGCAGCAGCAACCTGCTGACCGGGCAGCGACACATCACCCTCGATTTTGATTCCACGGCGCAAAAGACGACGATCGATTGGAACACGAAACCTGCCGAATTTCCCACCACCGGAACGGGAGAAAACGATCTCCGGGAAACACTGACGCGGCTCGCCGGTAAAATCGAGAAAATGCCCCTCGCAGAGACCGTAGAAGAGGTCCGGTCTGCGGTGCGTACCCTTAACGAGGCATTGAACAGCGCTGACAAACTGCTGAAGCGGGTCGACAATGAGATCGTTCCGGAGGCGCGCGCCGTTCTCGACGAGGCGCGTGCCACACTCCGTGAAGCAGGGAATGTCCTGTCAGCGGATGCTCCCGTGCACCATGACCTGCGCGACACCCTGCAGGAGCTTTCCCGTGCCGCCCGCTCGGTAAGAACCCTGTCAGATTTCCTGGAACGGCATCCGGAATCGCTTATACGCGGCAAGAGGAGGGACGCGCAATGACCGTCCGTAGAACAGTCACCGGGGTGCTGGCGGCAGCCATGCTGCTCATGAATTCGGGGTGCGCCAGATCCCCGGTTGTGACCTTTTACACCATGTCGGCCCTGGCACCGGAAACCTCACCGGCCACCGCAGATTCCAGGGGGATTGCCGTCGGCCCGGTCACGGTGCCGGATCTGGTGGACCGGCCGCAGTTGGTAACGCGAATTTCCGCCAACAAGGTGAATATCCTGGAATCACATCGCTGGGCTGAACCGCTCAAGAGCGAAATACCGCGCCTGCTGGCGGAAAACCTCACCCGCCTGATGCGCCCCGTGCGGGTCTCCACCTACGACCAGAGCGCGAGCCGCACCGCGGATTACCGGGTGGTGGTTGACATCCAGCGCTTCGAATCGGTTCCGGGAGAAGGCGTGACGATCGAGGCCCTCTGGTCGGTACGACGTGGAGCAAAAGGCGTGGTGGAAAAGGGGCATTCCCTTGCCCGGGAACCGGCCGACGGCACAGGATATGAGACACTGGTGGCCGCCCATGGCCGCGCCCTGGCAACCATCAGCAAAGACATGGCACGGGCACTGACCATCAGCATGAGTCAGCCTTGAAAATGGGGATTGGTATGGTCAGGTTTAAAAATCTCATTTCAAGGGCTAGCCCCGCCCCCGCCTTTCCACAACAGGGCAAAGGGGATGGCGCTGATGGCGAACAACCGCCGCTCCTTTTTGTCCCCTGGGACAAAGCCCCTCTCCAGTAACGCCGATTCGATGGCCGGCATGTGCATCCCGCCCCAGGGAACAACGATGGTGTCATAACGATCCAGGCTCCGATGCAGTGCATCGATCAGCACGGCGTTGCGCTAATCAGGTTTTCCGTTGACATTTTTTTGCGATCAGATACCATAAGCTGAAATTTTCCACTCGTGGTAATCGATAATACTCAACCATTCGTGAGGATGGGGCGGAAAGCCTACTGGGTCTCAATGAGATAGCCGGGTTGCCGAAATATCATTATATTTCTGCCCCGGCTTTTCTGTTTTCAGAGTTCGGAATCGGGAGAAAGGAGGGGAAATTTCGCAAGAGCTGAAAACAACTACCCAAAGAAAAAGGAGCTGTAATGCGTAGAAAAATTATTCTTACCCTGTTGATAATGACCGTGGTCGCCAGCACCTTCGGTTTCAAAGAAGCCAATGCGGGCCTGCCCGGACTGCCGGCACCTCCAGGACTGCCCGGTTCTCCCAACGTAAATGTATCGATCAATGGCTACCTGCCGGCACCGCCAGGGGTATCCATTCAGATATCCGGTGGACGTCCTTACTATGTCGAACGTGGGCGTCGCGTGTATCTTAAAGAGAAAAAACATCACAGGGGCCGCGGCCACAAGAACGGCCATTACAAGCACAAGTAGCATCACCAAGATTGCCGAGTCCTGCACCTGCCAGCTTTTGAACACCTGGCAGGTCAGAACTACGCTTCGTCATCACCCATTGAAATTCTGATCCTCAGACCTCAAATCCGCGCCCCACGCAATCCATGATTAATATGATCATGTAGCGTGGTAGCAATAAAATGGTTTACAGTCGCTGAAATCGGTTCTCCACCTGTAACAAGGTCCGGGCACCAATGGGGTTTACCGGTGCCTGCGAAAATACTTCTAATGTTTTAGCCCCCCGTGACGATATAGTACCCTGAACCATGAGTGAACCGGACAGACAGGATATTCATGAAAATCACCGGCAGCAAGCCTTCATCAACGAGATCCAGAGAAAAAAGTGGCGGTGTTGCGCGGAGGGGTGGCGCATCGATATTTTTCAACGAATTGAACAGGCAGGAAGAAAAGCAGCAAGTTACCGAAAAACAGTCGCTGAAAGATCTGAGGGACAAGCTTTTCGCTGCGGGTGACAGACTGGAACAGGAACCTTCACCCGCCAATTTGGCTGAGTTCCGCGAACTGATAGGAACCTTCGCCAAAAAAGCGACAGCCTTGGCATACCGGTTCGAATTCATGGGTAGCTACATGGGAAGCGATCTTGGTCTCGTCAGCATTATCGACAAAGAAGTTGACGAACTGTTGCGCCTCGTGATGAAGGGCCAGCGGGCGCGGATCGACATTGCGGCAAAAATATCCACCATCAAAGGTCTGATCATCAAGCTAGCAGCCTGACCCTTTCCTGACCCATCCTCACCCGGCGCGGAGCACGCGCCAACCTACCTGGCTTCAATCTTATCCTTGCGACCCATGCAGCATGTTTTTTCCTTCAATCCGCCAGTACAGGTCGTGATCCAGGGGCAATACTCACCAGGGTATTAGGCGTGCCATGGAAGGACTCTGCCGGGAAATGCTATCAACACGCGGAGTCTTCCGTCTCGGCAACGGCCTCCAGGAAAGCTTTACGAGCCATTCTGGAAACGACGACCATGACTGTGACGGTTGCCACAAGTCCGCCAATAACGATCAGGTCGTGAAGGTACACTGCCGACGTGTTACGACCTGCCATCCGTGCCACGTGCTTACCGGCATAGCCCAGGTACACCTCGATGAATAACGTGGGAACAAGGGCGAGGCACGCAAGCATGAAACTGAAAAAACGGACCCCTGCCGCACCAAGTATGTAGCTGACCGTTGCCGGGTTCAAGGGTGTCAATCTCAGGAGCGCCTGCAGGCGCAGGGCATCGTGGCATATGGTCCGTTGAATAGCGACAAGTGAAGGGTTTTTATCGACCACCTGTGTAATCCTGGCCCGCAAAACCCGTTGAGAGAGAGCATATTGCAACGCTGCAGCCAGCAGGCTCCCGGCAACAATTGCCGCAGTTCCCCAAGCCAGGCCAAAGAGGGCCCCGGCCATGATCGACAGGACCGAATCAGGCATGAGGACGGAAGTCGCGATGACGAACAAACCAATGAACGCCAGAATGCCCCATGGACCGAGGTCCGTGATCCATGCGTCGATCTGATTGATGTGATGTCCAATCTCTTTACCGGCAAAAATGATCGCAGCGACCAGTAACAGCCCCATGAGCAGGTAAGTGAGCATGGTGCTGAAACGGGAATTTGTCAAATGTTGTCGAATCGACTTCAATGATCTCTCCTTGGTTAATCACCGGGTGTACCTTGTTTTTCAAATTGTCAGCGGACAAATCAGTAAGGTGTCCCCCGAATTCCCACGTATAGCGAATGGATATGTTCTGCATGATTCGCGAAAGGGGGATTTCACCCGCCTGCATGACGAGGTGGATGTGGTTCGTCGTGAAGCAGAAGCCGTGAATACGGCAACCAAACTTCTCGACGGCATACTGCAGAATCAGATAAAGCCGGTACCGGTCACGGTCTTCAAAGAAGATCGGATCACCTGCGTTGCCGCGAAGAATGACATGGTAGACGGCGCGGGATAATGGATGCGTGGTTTTCTTGCCATGGGTGTTTTATACCAGCAAATGTATAAAAATCAAAACTGACCCCAGAGGTTCCCAAAATCTATTGACGAAAGAAGTTGTTTGCGGCTAATCATATTTTACTACTCCGGTTACTTCTGTTACCATCTTGTACAACTTAAGTTTTCATGCACTGTCCGATATTATCTATCATATCTTCTCCAATGCACGGCTTGGAAAATGATCCGCGACCGGACAAAACACGTCAAGAGGGAAATACGTTTTGAAATTGACAAGCTTGAGTAAAGACCACAAGGCAACAATACGCATCGTGGCGGTTTACGCCGTGTTCGGGGGATTGTGGATCTATTTTTCAGACACGGTTATGGGCTTCGTCACCCGTGACCCCGACCTGCTGCAGCGAATCTCGGTCTTCAAGGGACTCTCATTTATCCTGATTACTTCCCTTTTGCTTTACCACCTCATCAATCGTCAGGTCCGCCGCATGACGGATGTGGAAAACCGTCTCAGTTCCAGCCTGGAACATCTTCAGTCCGCCCACAAGCGGCTGCAACTGGCAGACTTCTCCATCAGGAACATTTCAGACGCCGTTTACTGGATCACCTTGGACGGCCGGTTCATGGACTGCAACGATGCTGCGTGCACCATGCTCGGATACGACCGCGAAGAATTCCTTACCATGTCCGTTACAGACCTCGATCCTGATTACGCCAATGAAGACATAGCAGCGGACTTGGAACGTCTGAAGCGGACCGGAAGCATCAAGCTGTTCAGATCGCACCGGACCAAGGACGGCCGGACTATTCCCGTCGAAATTCACTCCAACTACCTTTACTGTCATGGCGAGGAATACTTCTGCGCCATATCCCGTGATATCTCGGAGCGGGTAAAGTCGGAAAGGGAGATGTCTTTCTTCAGGACCCTGATTGAATTTTCCCGCGATCCATTCTATGTGCTTGATCCGGCCGACGGCAGCAGAATGGTCTATGCCAACCGGGCCGCCTGCGAGCATTACGGCATTGACCTGGAACAGCTTCAGACCATGCGCATCCCCGATTGGGACCCCGAATTCGATATGTCATCCGTCGACGAATTGTACCAGCAGATGCGCGATGGAAAGCCAGCGCGGCTAGAGACGGTGCACCGGGTCGCGTTGGGAAAAC
>JAJZQA010000190.1 GCA_021810985.1 Deltaproteobacteria bacterium | reverse complement strand
AGGGAACCTCCGGCATGGCTCCGGCCGCCTTGAGAAGCTCCGCGGGAAGCAGTTCCTTGCCGGTTTCGATGACAAGGCTCCCTCCGGACGGCATCGCATCCTTGGCATTGGCCACCAGGTTGATGATCACCTGATCAACCTGTCCCGGGTCAACCAAGACATTTACCTCCGCTTCACTCAGATGGATTCGCAGGTCGATATCCTCGGTAATGAGTCTTCCCAAAATTTTCTGCACGTCGCGCACAATCCGGTTCATGTCGATCGGGTGGGGATTCAAAACCTGCTTTCTGCTGAAGGCGAGCAGACTTGAAACCAACTGGCTGGCTCGTTCACTGGCCGCAAGAATCTGCTCCAGATGCTGCCAGGCAGGATCGTCCTTGTCCATGCTCATCTCGATCAGCGACGCAAAACCGATAATGGCGCAGAGAATATTATTGAAATCATGGGCGACTCCCCCGGCAAGCTGTCCGACCGCTTCCATTTTCTGGGCCTGGCGGAGTTGCGATTCCAGTTCGGCTTTTTCGCTGGCGGCCCGCTTGATTTCAGTGATGTCCGTCAACATGGACTGTTTCGACACCGTCCCGTCCGGATTAAAAACCGGAGTACTGATCACATAATACCAACTCCCATCCTTTGGATTATAAACCTCACAACGAACTGTCTCACCCGCGATCACTTTCTCAGTTTCACACCATTCGCAAATGCCGCCAAAATCATGCAGGGCCTCATGACAGATTTCCCCTGTGGCATCTCGTCCCAGGCGCTCGATAAATTTCTTATTCAAAAATTCAATCTTTCTTGTCGCGGATACAATGTAAATCAGCCCATCAAAGCCTTCGACGACGGCCTGGTATCGACTGTGGCTTTCCTTTCCCTTGTTTTGCACCAGCAGCAATTTCCTCGCGAAAAACATGCTGATACCGACGATCAGGAGCGCCAAGCCGGCGAACCAAACCACGAAATAGCGAATAGTCCGAATTCCCTGATGGTAGGTTGTCCGCGGAGTCTCGACCCTGACTATCAGGGCCGGGCTCCCATACAGATCGTAAAGGAGAGAGAGTCCGGAAAGGTAGTTTTTGTCCGGTCCCCGGACAACCAGGATTTTTTCTTGTGCAAAGGAAGAAAGCGGAAGAGGGAGATCAGGCTGAGTCGCGGCATAGACTCGCAACTGAAGCTTGGTGATAAGAGAAAATCTTTCAAGCGCGGCAGTATTCAGAAAACGACCCATGACAAGTGTTCCGGCCGCCGGACCGCGAAATTCGCTGGTGAGAATCGGAACCGCGGAAACGAGTAAGCTGCCCTCGGGCAGAGTGAGAATGCCCTGACAGGTATTGTGCGGGGCCAATTTTTTTAACAAGGGGCTTTCCGGGGTCAAAATGGTTCGGAGACTTTCCGGAAATGCGACCTCCAGCTTTTTTTGCAGATCGAAATTACGGGCATAGACCCATTTCCCCTCTTCATCCAGATAGATAATCAGATTCGTACCCAACTGTTCAAAATTCGGATCATCCAGATTTTTTTGGATGAACGCTCTGTTGCCGTCCTGCACGAACCGGTAGCTGTCGTCCCAGCCGGCGTAATCCTTGGCCAGGGTGTTAATACTCTCCAGCTCTGCTTTCAAGGCATTGACAACCCGTTCGACATGTGCGTGAGCCTCCTTTTCTTCGAGGTTTACATAGCTCCGCAACAGGATTATCCTGGCGCCAAACAGCAGAATGAGAAACAAGGAAACAAGGGCCAGACCGATAAGTAACGGAATTCTACTGCGGGGGGGCATGAAAGATCTCCTTGCTGGCAGAGGTTATTCCAGTAGGGCCAGCAGGTAGCGTTAAAGTCGACTTCATGGAAACCGGACTGTCATTCCTGTAGTACATATCACCTCGTTTCAAGGATCCCCGCCGGAATCACCAGGAAATAAAAAACGTTTTTAGCGACAATACAATGTATATTTAATGATTACAATCATTGTATGGCCATTTATTCATTTGACAAGTGCCATGGAAGGCCCGACAATTCCCCGGCAAAAACCGTGAACAAAACTTTCCTTTTATCTCGATCAGCATATACTGTAGGTATCTGTCCGGTCCCCCAAGCATACACCACCAACTAGGAGATCCCGATGAAACTTCCCGGCAAACCAGCACTCTGGAGCATTGGCACCCTTGTCGTCATTTTGCTTTTCATAATTTTGCTCCTGCCCGGCATTCTGCGAAACGTGATCACGGACAAACTGGAAGAAGCGACGGGACGCAAGGCCTCCATTGGCCGCATTTCCTTGAATCCCTTCACCTGGAGCGCGGAGGTCAGCGACTTCCGGCTCGCCGAAAAAAAAGAAAACAAGACCTTCGTTTCCTTCAGCAGCGTCAGGGTCAAGCTCAGCCCGGCATCGCTGACAAAGAGGGCCTTCATCGTATCAAAGTTGAGCATCTCCAACCCCCAGGTAAACATCGTCCGAACCGCGGCGAATCGGTATAACTTCTCCGATCTTCTCACCGGCAAGAAATCCAACAAGGATTCAAGCCTGCTTTTCTCGATCAACAACATCGAAATCGGCAACGGTTCGCTTGATTTTCTCGATCAGGCAACGGGCAAAACAACCGCGCATTCCATTCGCCAGATGAAACTTGCCGTGCCCTTCATCAGTAACATCCCCTACCTGGCAGACATTGATGTTGCCCCGCAATTCAGCGCCATTATCAACGGAGCGCGTTTTTCCGCCAACGGCCGGTTCAAACCTTTGGCCAAATCCATGGAAACTTCCGCCATCATCACGATCCGGGAATTGGACATCCCCCATTACCTGGCTTATCTGCCCGTGACGACACCGATAACCTTCAGCTCCGGCACCCTTTCCACGACCACCGAGGTAACTTACCGGGTTTCAACCACGGCAAAACCGGAAGTTACCCTGACCGGCGCCTTGAAACTGGATAAGATCCGGATCAAGGATCGCCGCGGAGAAGCGCTGCTCGCGCTGGACAGCGGGCTCTTGCGGGTCAATCAGGCCGATATCATCGCCCGCAGATTCGATCTGGCGGCCTTGGAAACCGCCGGACTCGAAGTTTTCCTGGAACGGAACGCACAGGGCAGATGGACCTGGCAACAGCTGCAAAGTCCCGCTACGGCAGCTCCCCCAGCAGAAAAGAAGGCGTCGCCGAAACCGATTCTGATCGTCTCCAGCATCAGAAGCACCGGTGGTAAGATCCATTTCCAAGACAGGCTCCCGCGCAGCGGCTTCAGAACCGACCTCACGGCACTTGATCTGGCCGTTTCGGGGCTGTCCACACAGAAAAATGGCAAGGCTTCCTGGAACCTCTCCTTTCGCACCCAGCGTAACGAGTCGCTCGCCCTGAACGGCGAACTGACCCTCACCCCGCTGAACGTTTCCGCGCAATTGAAGGCAAGCGGCCTGGACATCGGGAGCTACTACCCCTACCTTGCGGACCGGCTGCGCACGCCCCTGACCGGAAAACTCGACACAGCCGCAGCTATCACCTTCACCGGCGACGAGGGTCTGAAGATCGACGACCTATCCCTGACCGGACATGAGCTATATGCAGATTTCGGCAAAAAGGAGGGCGTCCGGCTGTCAGAGGTTTCTCTCAAGGGCGGGAAACTTTCCCTGAAGGAAAAAACGGCGGAAGTTGCATCAATTACCTTGGCGGGCGGGGATCTCAAGGCTTCCCGTGAAAAGGACGGGGGTTTTTCCTACGAAAGGCTGCTGGTTCCGACAACAACAAAAAAAATGGCACCCGCGAAAGCTTCGTCTACGGCCGCGCCATTCAGCTATCGGATCAAGAAAGTCGAAGGGAACGGCTTGAATTTCCGCGTAACCGACCGAAGCCGGCAGGGCAACCCGACCTTCCCCTTGAAGGGACTCCGCTTCAGCGCCCAGGAGATCAGCGGACCAAAAAGCGGCGCAATCCCATTCACCCTCGCAACGGCCTACGGAAAAAACGGCACCATCGGGGTTTCCGGCACCGCTCTGCCCTCGCCGCTGAAACTCCGGGGAACCGTGACCCTGAAAAGAATCCCGTTGCGGGATTTTGATGCCTACCTCCCGGACGACCTGGCCCTGTCCATCGCCGGCGGGGCGCTGGATACCCGGCTCGGTTTCAGCCTGGCAAGGACGGGAAAAAAGCTCAACGGGACCTTCGGCGGCACCCTCGGCATTCGCTCTTTCTACTGTCTCGACACAAAAGAAAACGAAGACCTGTTGAAGTGGGAGCGGCTGCACGTGAGCGGCATCAAAGGAGTCCTCAACCCGTTCAGTCTGAAAAGCAGTGACGTTTCGCTCAGCAATTTTTTCTCCCGGGTCACCATCACCAAGAACCGGAAGCTCAATCTGCAGAATCTCACGACTAAATCAGCGGAGCCAGCCCCTCAGTCCGGCGAGGAATTACCCGTTCAACCATCTCCACCAGCACCATCAACGCCATCTGCACCAGCTGAGCAAACAGCCCAACAGGTCGCGACAGGCAAACCGGACATCAAAATCAATGCGGTAACCCTTCAGGGCGGAACCATGGTCTTCAGCGATTATCATCTCAAGGCGCCCTTTGTCACCACTTTCTACAATCTTGGCGGAAGAATCAGTGGCCTTACCTCCGAAGAAAATCGCGTGGCGGAGGTTGATCTGCGTGGCAACCTGGAAAACCATTCACCCCTCGCGATCTCAGGCACCATCAACCCGCTACGCGAGAATCTCTTCCTGGACCTGAAGATCAATTTTTCCGGTATCGAACTTTCTCCGACAACACCCTATACCGGCACCTACCTCGGTTACACGGTGGAGAAAGGCAAGCTGTACCTGCAGCTGGCCTACCGCATTGAAAACAAGAACCTCACCTCGGAGAACAAGCTGTTTTTCGACCAGTTAACCTTCGGTGAGAAAGTGGACAGCGACAAGGCGACCAGCCTTCCGGTTCGCCTGGCAGTGGCACTCCTGAAAGACCGGAAAGGGGAAATCCATATTGATCTGCCGGTTACCGGCAGAACGGATGATCCAGAATTCAGCATCTGGCGGCTGGTTTTCCAGGTACTGCGCAATCTTCTGGTCAAGGCGGCAACCTCGCCCTTTGCCCTGTTGCAGGCTGCGTTCGGCGGAGGTGAGGATTTCAGCAGTGTCACCTTTCCCCCCGGCTCGGCGAGCCTCTCGCAAGCGGAAAAGGACCTGCTCCTCAAGCTGGCCGGTGCTCTGCAGGACCGTCCGAATTTGAGCATTGAAGTAATCGGCTATGCTGACAAGGAAAATGATCCCGAAGGCTATCGGAACGAATACCTGGCAAGGAAAATGCGAAGCGAGAAATTTCTGGCCCTGGTAAAGGAGAAGAAGAACCTGCCTGGCCAGACCGCGAGTTCCACGGAAATTTTGCCGGCGGAGTATTCGAATTATCTAAAGATCGTCTATCGCAAGGAAAAGTTCCCCAAACCGCGCAATCTGATCGGCATGGTCAAGGATCTGCCGGACAGCGAAATGAAGAAACTCATCTTCGCCAGAT
>JAJZQA010000189.1 GCA_021810985.1 Deltaproteobacteria bacterium | reverse complement strand
CCAGATGAAAAACCATGATTTTGCCGGCTATGCCCTACGAGGTGACATTGACCTGAATAAACTGGCGCTGCGCTTGGGGATCAGCCAGAAATATCGCTGGGAAGAGCCGATGATTCTCACCCCACGGGACCTACGACCCCTTGCACTGGACATTGACTCAGAGGAAAAGGTCTACCTGTACTACTTCGGTGCCGCGGTTTTCGTGAATTGTTCACCGGAGATTATCGAAAATTTCAGCACGTCACTGGCACTCCACGGAGAAGCCATACGCAACCTGTCGACGGCCAGGTTCCACGACGAATACGTTTTACAGATTCGCAGCGGCAAAGAAATGCACATCAACAACGATTACGCGGTAATGCCCTGCTATGATCCTGTGTTCACGGGGATTATCTGTTTCGTAATCGCCAAATCAGTTGCCCTGGAACGGATCGAGGAACGTCTCGACCAGGTACTTGACGAGGTTGAAGGATTTATAACGCGCCTTGAACGCGGCTGGCTGACCATAACCGATAAACGTCTCGCCAGGATGGCTTCGACAATTCTCTCCTTCAAATACACTTCGCTGGCAAACATCATGGTTCTGGACAAACCGGAGAGTACCTGGGAAAACGAGAAAGCCGACCGGCTCTACCTTACCATGGCGAACATCTTTGAATTAAGTCAGCGTTACAACGAGATACGGCACAAATCCGAAACACTACTGGACATTACCGAAGTATTCACCAGCCTCAGTCATGCCCGGCGAGCCTCACGGCTGGAATGGATCATCATTATCCTGATCGCCATCGAAATCGTAATCTACCTGGTGGATATCCTCAAATAGTTGTCTAGACTGTATGTCTAGACAACGCGCGACAAAGCTCGTTCCTCTAGAACGTGCGAATGCTCTGACTGAGGATATGCATTATGACAAGCCCCACAAGTTACCCGGCCTTTTTCAAAGCGTGTCCACAGGGTCAGATTACGGGAATCACACCATTCACAGTACCACGCATAATAGTCACCCATCGGCATCAATTTCATGTAAAGCTCCTTTTCACCTGATTGCTTTCAAGGAATGTCGTGAGGAGAAACCCTCTTTCCAGTTCCCTTTTCTTATGGCCCCACTATCCCATGCTCAAGTTACAACCGTGTGAGGAACAGCAAATATCAATGTGAATTTTGGAATTGTCGGGAATTTTTTCAGGAACGTTCATAAGACCGAAGATCAACCGATAGATAGCATGAAAATTCTTACTTTCAGAAAAAAAGGGGGAACTGATGTTCCCCCACCATGAAGAAGGCTCGCGTGAAAGAGCCGTGCTACTTTGTTAGAAGATAATCTGTGCTTGGAGCCTGTACTGCATGTCATCGGTAGACGGTCCGCTGGTTTGCTTGTGAATATTCGTAACGTCCGCCTGCAGTTTCAGGTTGTGCTTGTTGAAGTAATAGGAGATGGCACCCTGGGTCTCGGTCTGAATATTATTGGTGATGCTTCTGTCGGGATCGACATACGAGTAGCGAACAGCAGCTTCCAGGTGTTTGGGGATAATGAAATAGCCGGTCTGAGCGTAGAAACCATGAGCCCTTTGCTTGGTATTCGAAACGGAATCACCATCACCCTGTGCCCAGAAATATTCACCCTGCGCGGAAAACCCTAACCATTTGAACGCAACATCGGCTCCCGCGGTATTGACTTCGATTTTCTCGTTGGCGGCGAATTTTGCTCCCTTGCTCAGCCATTTTCCATAATACGAGGTATTATTGGCCTCACCCTTGACAAAAGCATTGCGATGCCAGTTTGCCCCCACGGAAACGAGCGGTTTTTTGCTATGCTCCAGGTCAGCTTCGGAGTATTTCATTTCCCCCAAGGGATTGACGGCAACCCTTACCGCAACTGCGTTGTTGTTGGTCGAACGGGTCTGGGATTGACCACCACCACCATACCAGCCGGCCGAATATTCCAGTATTCCTCCAGCGGCCTTACCGTGGAACTTGGCACCGATGTCGCGTCCCGGTTTAAAGGTATCGGTTGCATTGGATCGGTCGACGAACTGCTGCGCTCCCGAGGAGGTGAGCTCCTGTCGACCAAAAGGCACCTTGTCCTGGCCAACCAGGATCTGGGCTTCATTCAGCAATCTGTAATTGAAAAATGCATCTTCAAGCATCTTGCTTGAACCGGAATCCGCAAAATTCACCTGCACCTTATAGGTCAGATCCTTGCTATAGGCATGACCCTTCAGCCAGAACTTCGCTCTCCGCACTTTCCACTCGCTCACGTCATTTTTCTCGTCATTGTCGGTAAACGTATAACGGGCCTGAATCCTCGATCCGAGATTGAGAGAGAATTTCTCATCATCAGAAAGAAACGTAAAACCGCTTCCCACCTTGTACTTGATTGGTTTTGCTTTGTTAACTTCTTTGTAGTCAGCCTCGGTGATAACACCCTTTTCCTTCAGAATGTCCTCGAGACTCTTCGCCTCCGCATTTCCCGCAACCGTCAGGGCTGCCAGAAGTCCTGCCGCAAAAATCTTCCCTTTCACATCTTCCTCCTTTATCTCGCGAAATAAGAACATTGTGAGCCGGCAACACCCGTAGAGTGCGGCATCGACATACACAACTATCCGTCTGTACTGCTTCGGGAAGATACAGGAGTTCTATTGCAGCAGCGTTACATACCATCAAAAGATACGTTACAACTGCACGGTATCACGCTGGTGGAAGGACAACTGCAGGGAAGTAAGAAAAATTTAAAAATAGGAGGTCCGTAAAAGACGCTTGAGTGACAGCGTTTGGTCAATACCAAATGCATGTGTCAATGACAGGAAGGAAATTGTATGTTCAGGCGATAAGCAGGTCGAGCTTACGCTGGAAGGCACATTCAAAAAGAGTCCCCTTGGCTTTGCCGGAATAGATCTCAACGGAAAGATCCTCTTCTCCGGACAGAACAACCCGGAAATGCGATCCGGTCATTTCGCAGCGCAGCTGTTTGACAAGGCTGTTCCTGCGGCGATCAAGCCCGTCGGCCAGGCGGAGAATTCCGCCCAAGCGGCTTACCAGCAGGCGGTCCGGATCGGCCAGACGTGCAATTCCTTCATGTTTCTTTTTCGGTAATGATTTGCGGTGGTAGCGGGCAATATTCGCAATGATTTCCCTTTCGCGGGGGGTGAATCCGAAGAGATCCGCATGCCGGATCAGATGGTAGGAATGTTTATGATGGCTGGAATAGCTGATAAAGTAGCCGGTATCGTGCAACAGGGCAGCAACCTCGAGGAGCCGCCGCTCCCGCTCCCCCAGGGAGAAGGCAGCGGCCAGGGCATCAAACATTTCCAAAGAAAGACGCGCAACCTGGCGTGCGTGCTCCTCATCCACCAGGCAGGAGCGGCCGAATTCAAGCGCGGCAGCTCTCCAGCCGCGGCGACGTGCACCTTCGGCAATGAGGCCGTGTTTCCGGAGGCTGTCGAGTATGAGGCCTTCCCTGATGCCTCTCTCATTTACCCGGAGGATGTTGGCGCCAAAGAACTTCATAAGTTCCTCAATTACGACAACACCGGCCACAATGATGTCAGCCCTGTCCGGGTTAAGACCGGGAATGGCCTTGCGTTCCTTCACGTCCTTTCTTACCAGCATCGCCAAAAGGTGGACAATATCCGCACGAAGCACCTCATAGCCATGGACGGAATCGTAGGCCTCGCCCCTGGTAGCCATCACCATGGCAGCCACCGAGGTAATTGTCCCGCCGGAGGCAACCAGGCAACGAGCACTGGCGTCTTCCCCTTCAAAAACCTCCTTCAGGGAACTCCGGACATGCTTGGCCAATTTTTGCAGCTCAGCTTCAGCGACCGGATCACGCTGGAGGAATTTTTCGGTGAGGGTTACCGCACCCAGTTCCAGAGAATAATATTCTTCCGCTCTATTGCCCACGGCCGTAACGATTTCGAGGCTTCCACCACCAATATCGATCATCCCGTAGCGAATGCCTTCCATATCAAAATTGTGCAGGACACTGAGCGAAACGAGGCGCGCCTCTTCCTCACCCGGAATGACAACAACCCGGATGCCGGTCCGCTCGGCCACCGATTGAATGAATTCCTGACTGTTTGACGCCCTGCGGACAGCACTCGTGGCAACTGCCTCCACATAATCTACACCGTAGCCGTCCGCGATTTTTTTCATACGCAGCAGGTTTTCCAAGGCCCTTTCCCAGGCAATCGGCGAAATTCCTTTTCCATCACCCAGGGCCTCGCCAAGGCGGACCGTCGCTTTCTCGTCATCAAGGATGCGAAAGCTGCCACCGTTCACCACCTCCACCACAATGCAGCGGATGGAGTTGGAGCCGATGTCGACCGCTGCCAACCGCTTTCCTTTTCGTGTCACAATACGCTCCTGATCCGCGCACCGATCACCTCGAAAGGCACGGCGTCGAGTTTTGCCGAAAAAGCCGCAAAGGACGTTACTCTCTTTGCCGTCAAAAGTTCCGCAAGGGCATTCTCCGTATGCTTCGCGAGGCCCATTCCGCGGATCAACCCGGCAAAGACATCAAGGTCGTGGATCCGGCCGAGTATTTCCTGGTATTCCTTCACCTGGGCATGAACTTCACGATACCCTTCATCCATAAACGGCGACAAGACCTCGATCCGGTAACGGTAATGCTTTACGGCAATACGCAATCGATGTTGGGAGACAGCTTGCTCCGGAAAGCGAGCCGCCGGAACCAGTTCCAGCACTGAGGCAAGTCTTTGATCGATACTTTCGCGTGCGAAATCATCAATGGCGATAAACGGGTCAACAGCACCGGAGGGGGGATCGAAAATGTATGGGGAGTGGATAGTTCTGACAAAATATTTCCGGAGAGCAGCCGGCCTGGTTTTTCGAAAATCACGTTTCAGCTGTTTTTGCGCTTTCGCACGTTTTTCCAGATAGAGATTAATGCCCCCCTCAAGCTCCAGTCCATACACCGGTCCCAGCTCGATCGCCTCTTCTCGTAAAAAATCCAGATATTCATCGATATTTCGCAAATCTCCAAGGAAAGCCGTTATCTTGCGGACCGCTTTTCTCATGTATGAAAGCCGGTCCGCAGGATAGCAACCGCTAAAAAGAGAAAGCCCTTCCCGAAGACGCCGGGACGCAACCCGCAGATCATGAATATCAACAGGATCATAGGTTGTGGCAGCCGTTTCCAGACAGCGGAAAAAGTCACTGCCACGTTCGGCGAGAAGCCCCTTTGACGCAATCCAGAGCGGTGTTTTTTTCATGAGTACCACACTGTGCCCCACTTATCAGTGCTAAAGGGAAGAGATCTTGCCCAACGATTTCCGGGTACTCTTCAAACATTTGCGAATTTTTTTCAATCCTGCGTCCTCGGCTAGCGCAAGTTTCTTTTCTGCTTTGGCAAGACCCTTTACCACTTTCTTTTTTTGGCGTTTCAAGGAGAGTCCGTCCAGAAAGCCGACTATTTTAAGAAGCTCTTTTTCGACCTTCTTCCCGGTTTTTTCCTTTAGCTCATCTCCAAAACGATCGCGAATATTCTTTGC
>JAJZQA010000188.1 GCA_021810985.1 Deltaproteobacteria bacterium | reverse complement strand
CTCTCAGTTTCGCAGTTATCGTGTATCTGCTGCTACGCAAAGGCTTGCCCGTTGCCCAGGCAGTGGCAGTCAAAACAATGATTCCCGCGAAAAATCATACCATCCCTTACGTCGTTGAAGGAACGGCCGCCCTCGGGTTTTATCTCCAGAAGCTTTTCTATCCCTTCCCTCTCAGTATTGCAATTACAGAAATTGCGACAAACTTCTGCCTGGCTCTTTTTCTATCGTTCTGCGGTGTGGCTGCAATACTGTGTAAAAAGATTTCTGCTCTAAGATTTCCCCTGGCTTTTCTGGGCACATCATTGGTTCCACCTTTGGGAGTCCTCTTTCTTTGCTTTGCCTGGACACCATACGCAGAACGTTATCTCTATCTCCCATCCGTAGCTTTTGCCCTTTGCACCGGGACACTTATCCATAACTATCGTGTAAAAGCTCCCGGATTCATTGCCACCGCCGTCATCACACTGCTCGCCATCCCGGCAGCAAACCGGGTCAATCTCTGGACAAAACCGATTCCTTTTTGGGAAGATGCAGTGGTCAAATCCCCGTATTTCGGCACAGTCCGGTTGCCCCTGGTAGCTGCGTATATCGAAGCCGGGCATCTCGCCGATGCGGAAAAGTCTCTCCGCGAGGCTGACTCACTGGGGCTTCACCGGAAAAGTGCCAGGGAATTTTCCCATGAATTATGGAAACTTCTTGAAAACAGGAAAACGCCTGGGCACACAGTGAGAAGTTCAAGCGCCACACAACCTGCAAAAACCCAGCAGTAAGTACTTCAACGGAGTAAAGTACCATGCGTCTAAAAAAGCTCTTTTTCCTTCCTTCCATAGAGAACATGCTGTTTCTCTCAATTTTTGTCTATCTCTCAATCAACAAAGGCATGGGCCTTCTGGGAGACGGAGATACGGGATATCACATCCGCGCCGGCGAATGGATTCTTTCACACCGTTCGGTTCCGTACCACGACATGTTTTCGTTTCTGACTCCGCCTCTCCCCTGGACAGCTCATGAATGGCTCTCGGAAATAATTATGGCACTTGTCCATAATGCATTCGGGCTGACAGGACTGTCGGTCTTTTTCGCCGCGATTCTTGCACTCGTATCCCTGCTCCTTTTCCGGATGCTAAAGAGAGAAGGCAACAATATCATTGTCGCCGTCTTTCTTGTACTCCTTGCCACGATTTCGTCCCAAATACACTGGCTTGCTCGACCTCATGTATTCTCACTGCTCTTTTTTCTCCTTTGGTACTGGATCCTTGAAGAATACCGGTTGCGTGGAACAAACCGGCTCTACCTCCTGCCGGCAATCATGCTTCTGTGGGTTAATCTTCATGGCGGGTTCTTGGCCGGCTTTATGTTATTGTGTATCTATCTGGCAGCAGATCTCCCCGGCTGCTTTGCCCGGTGCAGTGAACTGAGAAGCGAGGCCCGGCAACGTCTAAAATCTCTCATCATAATACTGGCAATCTGTGTCCCTGTTTCATGCATCAATCCCTACGGCTTTCATATCCTTCTATTTCCCTTCAATCTGGTATCGAACAAGTTGATCATGGACAGTGTGACCGAATTCCTTTCGCCAAACTTCCATGAGCCGTCACCTTTCAAGTATCTAATCCTGACACTGGTAACCATTCTGGCACTTTCCCGTAAAAAACTGCGACTGGTTGAGCTACTTCTGCTGCTGGTCTTTCTCAACATGTCACTTTACTCAGTCCGCTACATCCCGCTCTTCGCACTTGTTAGTGCACCGATCTTCATGCGATACATTGATCTGCTCCTTGCGGACACTCAAGGGAAATTTTCCGCTTTTCTTGCTAAGAAAGCCGCAAACTTTTCTAAAATAGATGCTTCATCCGGTGGAATTTTGTGGCCACTTGCCGCCGTCGGAACTATTACCTGGCTTGTCGCTTCGGGAACCATTCAGTACGGTTTCAATCACAAAGACAAGCCGGTCGAAGCAGTAAAATTCATTGAAAAGGCTCAAATTCCCGGGAACATGTTCAACAACGATGAGTTTGGCGACTATGTAATTTATGCCGCCTGGCCACGTTACAAGGTTTTCTTTGACGGACGATCCGACATGTACGGTTCAAGTAGGCTCAAAGAATATATGCAGATTATAAATTTTGAAGACGGCTGGGAAAATACTCTCGAAAAATACAGGATAAACTGGATATTTTTCGACACCAATTCCCGATTCACAAGGTACCTCAAGGAAAGAAAGGATTGGGTGCTGATTTACCAGGACAAGGTAGCCTGCATATTCATCAAAAATACTGCTGAAAATCACTTGATAATCAACAAGTTTATAATAGCTGGACAAGGTGTCCTAAACTAAACAGAAAGTTAAAACCACCTATATGAGTACCTGGAATATGTTATATGCCTTTGACTGGCGAATTTTCATGGCTGCTGTCATGCAATGGTGGCAAGGCGGCAATCCTTATGACACTCTTGTACAAATTTCTTTACCAGGGGGAGCATTTGCCTATCCACCCACGGCATTGACCTGGATGTGTTTTTTCCTACCTTTTGGGACTACTGGTTTTTATGTATGGACGATGGCACAAATGATTGGTTGGTGGCAGCTAATACGCCGTCAATCCTGCTCAAAACTCGCATTACTTCTCTGGTCACCACTGGTATTCAACCTGCTGCTTGGGCAAACCACTATGGCAATAGTTCTGCTCTTGTGGGCGGCAACAATAGCAAGATGCCGCGGGTTTTGGTGGGGAACAGCTGTAGCTTTGGCACTGACAAAACCACAGACTGCATTACTGCCGTCATTATGGTTGCTATGGCATGACAGGCACCTTCCCCACCGGCATTCATTCTGGCTAGGAATTCTGGGAGGAACCGTACTACTGGCCCTTCCACCAACACTGAAAACCCCAGACATATGGATGTCATGGCTGACTTCTTTGTCTACACGTAATAATCTGCTTCTATTAATGGCACCCTGGCAGGGTTTCGGATTATCCATATTACTAGTAGCAACAATATTGTGGTTCCAAAAAAATCGAGGAAACCAAGTTGCTGCCGGTTGGCAATGGTGGATTTCCGCTGCATTATTTCCCAAATCATCACTCTATTCAAGCGTCGTATTATTACCCTTGCTGGAACCACAAAAGAATTATTGGACACTAGGAGGCCTTGCGCTCGCAGGTTTACTCATTGGCCCGGCAACTGAAATAACCCTACCAATCATCTTATCGGGTCATATCCTTGCTGCCTGGTTCATCTGCGGAGGGCCACACACAAAGAAGCGCGCAGCAACACTCTGATTATGCATTCTCCAGGTTTAGGTAAAAGCACAGGCACCGCTCGAACATTGAATGACTTTCCAGAAGAAGTTCAGCAGTATCAATCAACAACACGCTGACTCCTGAAGTTTCCGACGTTAATTGACATCAAAATTTTAAACCAAATTTAGCAAGTTTAGTGTGGAGACGCAGATTGCAGATCCCTGAACAAATAGTCCAACTCCACGCTGCTGACTGGCGCGTCTTCATGACATCTGTCATGCAGTGGTGGCACGGCGGTAATCCTTATGGTTTTCTTACCCCGGAATTCGGCCGCCCGGGAGCTTTCGCATATCCGCCTACAGCACTGTCATGGCTATTGCTTTTCTTGCCACTCGGAGTGACGGGCTTTTATATCTGGACATTTTTTCAGATTACATTGTGGTGGCTCCTTATTCGACGCCATCTTCGTTCACAATTGGTACTTCTCTGCTGGTCTCCTCTCGTATATCACCTGTTAATCGGGCAAACTACGCTTGCAATCGTTCTAGTCTTATGGGCAACAACTGTAGCGCAACGACGTGGCTTCTGGTGGGGAGCCGCCGCTGCCTGGTCACTAACGAAACCACAGGTAGCGCTGCTTCCGGTTATCTGGTTGTTATGGCATGATCGGAATCGATCTGAACGTAACATGTTCCGAGCAGGTATTTTCACAGGAACAGTTGCACTTGCTCTGCCTCCGACCATTAGCAATCCCGGCATCTGGCTTGACTGGCTACATTCACTCAGCGACTACCGTACAAGAACATTGCAGATGGCTCCTTGGCAGGGATACGGCATTTTGATTATCTTTGCTGCCTTACTACTCTGGTATTACAAAAATCGTGGAAGACAAGCAAACGCAGGTTGGCAGTGGTGGTTTTCCGCCGCCATCTTCCCACAAACAGCACTCTATTCAAGCGCGGTTCTCTTGCCCTTGCTACGCCCGCAAAGGAATTACTGGACAATAGCAGGACTTGGAATGGCAAGCCTGATGATTGGTCCGGCAACCGAATTAACCCTGCCATTGATTTTAGCAGGACATATCCTTGCTGCCTGGTTCATCTGCGGAGGGCCACAAGTCGACAGTCTCGATAAAACATCCTGATTTTTCCCAAAGCATGTTACAGATTGCAGAGAATCTGGTACATTCAAACTATGAATTACTTTTCCTCTAAAAGCAGGCAGGAACCCGAAATATCAGCTACCGCTCCCGATAGCGATGTTCCACTGTGGCTGCTTCAAAAAGACGAGACCCGTTTCCTGTACGTATCTCTCTTTCTGTCCGTGACAGTGCATATCGCCCTCTTTACCGTCATGGCCGCTACACATATTTTCCACCCATTTACCGGGTCCACGCAGGAATTCGACCTGGTCTGGTTCTCACCGGCAGGAATAACGATAGCGCCGAAGCAAGTTATTACCAATACTTCCGAGATGAATAAGATAGCGGGCAAGATTACCCAGAAGACCACGGCAGCAAAGTACATTCCTGCCGTTATTCCACAGGCAAAAACAGTGCCTGAACCTCCTCTACCTTCCAATACACTTTCATCTCCGCCCCACCCCACCCCCAAGGCTGCTCCGGCCGCCGTGGAGGCTCAAAATGCCCAAGAAGCCCCAATTGAAGAGCCAGCGGAAATGACTATCTCCCGTTTCAGCGGCAAGGTCGTCGAAGTTGTCAACAAGAAAGCTGAGAATCCGACTTTTAACGTCATCAGCAGTGTCAAAATGAAAAGTAAAAATGCGCGGACAGCTGTACAGTCAATTCGGGAGACAGAAGTAGCGCCTAAAAAAGCGCGGAAATCCAGAAGTAATTCAAATCAATCCGAAGATACCGCTGCTTCGATTCAACCAATGAAAAAGCAGCCTGGGAAACAGCTTGACAAGGTTGCCCTGGCAACGTCTTCAGCCAATCAGTCAAAAGTATCCCAGCAAACCGTTCAGGAAAACGCAATTCAGAGGAAAGTTTCGTCTGTCGCGACTACTCCTGCTGGCAACAAAACCGTCACCCTCCCGGCAGTAAACAGGTCCATCAACTCTTTCGCCGCCGCATTAGATACTCTTGCCGCGGCAGGGAACAAACAGACTGCACAGACCCAGGCCCCGCAGATGCAGGCGTAGACAACGGCGGCCTCCAGCACGATCTTGTCCGGGGTCAGTTCGCCCTCAGCCTCGGCGGTTTCAATCATGTTCAGGGCAACGCGGTCCTTGACCGATCCTCCCGGGTTGAAGGCCTCCA
>JAJZQA010000187.1 GCA_021810985.1 Deltaproteobacteria bacterium | reverse complement strand
CGATCTAGGCTGAGCGTGAGCAGGTTTGGGTACACATCGAGGAGGCTGTCGATTCCGGTGCGCTGGTTGAAGGTAAGGTGGTTGCAAACGTGAAAGGCGGACTTACCGTCGATATCGGAGTACCGGCCTTTCTGCCTGCTTCTCAAGTTGATGTCCGCCCCATTGGGAATCTCGAAAAACTTATCGGGCAGACGTTCCAGTTCAAGGTTGTCAAGGTCAACAAAAAAAGAGGCAACGTGGTTCTTTCCCGCCGGGCAATCCTGGAAGAGGAACGCGATAAGCTGAAATCAGATACTCTTACCACGCTTACCGAAGGTCAGATCCGCGAAGGGATCGTGAAAAACATCACCGACTACGGGGCGTTTATCGATCTTGGCGGTATTGATGTCCTGCTCCACATCGTGGACATGTCCTGGCGTAAACTTTCCCATCCTTCGGAAATTCTGAAAATCGGAGAAACCGTTTCCGTCAAAGTTCTGAAATATGACAAGGAAAAAGAGAAAATATCCCTCGGTATCAAGCAGACGATCCCTGATCCATGGCTGGATGTCGAGTCAAAGTATCACATCGGCGACCGGATTGTCGGTACGGTGGTCAGTCTTGCCGATTACGGCGCATTTGTTTCCCTTGAAGAAGGCGTGGAAGGGCTTGTGCACGTCTCTGAAATGTCCTGGACAAAGCGGATTCGTCATCCTTCCGATGTGCTGAAGGTCGGCGACGAAGTCGCGGCTGAAGTTCTTGGTGTCGATGTGCCGAGCAGAAGGATCTCCCTCGGTCTGAAGCAGATTCAGATGAATCCCTGGACGGTAATCGGCGATAAGTATCCCGTTGGGACCAAGATTGAAGGACAGATTAAAAACGTTACCGACTTCGGCGTCTTTATCGGCGTAGAGGATGGCATTGACGGTCTGGTGCACGTTTCCGACATGTCCTGGACCAAGCGGATCAAGCACCCCTCCGAGTTGTACAGCAAGGGCCAGATCGTTCAGGCGGTCGTACTCAATATCGACCCTGATAACGAGAGGCTTTCCCTTGGTATCAAGCAACTGGTTCCCGATCCCTGGAATGAAATTCCCGAGAAGTACAAGCCGGGCACCAAGGTTAAAGGGAAAGTGACCTCTGTCACCGATTTCGGTATCTTCCTTGAAATCGAAGAGGGCATTGAAGGGCTTATCCATGTTTCCGAACTGTCTCAGGAGAAAGTTGCCACTCCCAAGGGTTTTGCAGCTGTCGATGACGAAATTGAGGCAATGGTGTTGAACATCGACCCGGTTGAAAAGAAAATCGCACTCTCTATCAAGGCAATTGCCGTGAGTGATAGCAGGGGTGATTTCGCTTCCTTTGGAAATTTCCAGGGTGAGGCAACGTCAAACCTTGGCGAGTTGCTGAAGGAAGAGATGAAAAAGAAGTAACCGTGTGATTATTATTTGGCAGCTAGCCTGACTAATATTGAATAAGGAGTTTTTGTGTATGACCAAAAGTGAGTTGGTTGAAAGGCTTGTGGATCAGAACAGTCTTTTGACGCGAAAAGATTCTGAGCTCATCGTTGATATCGTTTTCGATAGTATTCGCAATGCTTTGAAGAATGATGAGAAGGTTGAAATTCGTGGATTCGGGAGTTTCACCATTCGCGAGAGAGGTCCTCGCGAAGCGAGAAATCCCAAAAGTGGAGAGATTGTTCAGATTTCAGCGAAAAAAACCCCTTTTTTCAAGACAGGAAAAGAATTGAGAGACAGGGTCAACAATTCCTGATACAAAAGGGAGTCTGACGTCTCATTGATCATGATCTAGATTTGTCCTGATCAGAGTAAAAGGTTGTCACGCCCGGGTGGCGGAATTGGTAGACGCAAGGGACTTAAAATCCCTCGGCGCTTGGCGCTGTACCGGTTCGATTCCGGTCCCGGGCACCAAATAGAAAGGTTGGCTCACTTGAGCCAACCTTTTTTTGTTGATCTCGCTGTCCCGTGAATTGATATCAGACTGATTTCCTCGAAACCGGACAACCTGAAATTTCTTTTTATCGAGAATGTTGTTTTTTTGCCTTTAAAAAGTGTATGCTATTTGTTCTGTCCGAGTTAACTACCTGTTCTCGTCTGCCTTGTTATTATCCCTGAAGAGGAGTCGCCGTTCGCTGATGAAAAATGCAGATAAAAAAGTCTTTTTAGGGCGGCAGCCGATATTGGACCGCAATCAGAGTATCGTCGGCTACGAACTTCTCTTTCGTTCCGCGGACACCCTTCATGCCGATATCGGTAATTTTGCCAATGTTGATTCTTTTGTTATCAGCAACGTACTTTCAAACTTCGGCATTCATGAGGTGCTGGGCAAGCATAAGGGGTTCATCAATGTAACCGGAGATCTTCTTATGAGTGATCTTCTGGAAATTCTGCCCCGGGAAAAAACCGTTATCGAGATCCTCGAAACCGTCGAATTGTCGGATGCTCTTCTGGCGCGCTGCCGCGAGCTGAAAGAGAGAGGCTTTACCTTGGCTCTGGACGATAATTGTTATCATCCTGATTATGAGCCGCTCTATGAAATAGTTGATATTGTGAAAATAGACGTGTTGCAGCTAGCGCCGGACGACTTGAAGAAAATGGTAGCTACTTTGAGCAATCGCGGACTGACCCTGCTTGCCGAGAAGGTTGAAACCATCGAGCAGTATAACTTCTGCCATGATCTCGGCTTCGATCTCTTCCAGGGCTACTACTTTGCCCGTCCGGCCGTTTTGAATAAGAGAAAAGTTGATGTTTCCGGTGTCGCGCTCCTCAAGCTTCTGGAACTTATTTGCAAGGATGCCGAAATAACGGAGATTGAAGAAACTTTCAAGCATAATCCCAATCTTACCTACAATCTTCTGCGGCTGGTTAATTCGGTGGTTATCGGCATGAAGGAGAAAATTCGGACACTGCGTCATGCACTCGTCGTCCTGGGCATGCAGCAATTGAAACGCTGGATCCAGTTGGCATTGTTTGCTTCGGATAAAACCAGTGCCGTTGGGAATCCACTTCTTGAAACAGCGGCGACTCGCGGCCGGATGATGGAACTTCTGGTCAGTACATGGGAGCCGGGACTTCATGACCGTGATTATTCCGACAGAGCATTCATGACCGGTGTGCTGTCCCTGATCGACGTTCTGCTTGGAGCTTCGATGGAGGAGATTCTTAATCAGCTCAACCTGGACGAAGAGGTGCGTCTGGCACTCCTGGAGAGGAAAGGTGTGCTTGGGAGCCTGCTTTTACTGGCGGAAAAATTGGAAAATATGGATTTCGTCGATGTGAGTCTGCTGCTGAATCAGCACCAGTGCAGCGAGGAAGCTCTTGTTTCTGCCCAGCTTGAGGCTATTGACTGGACGAATTGCCTTGAAGAAGTGTTCTGATCCTGCCTTCTCCGTGCCTCAGAGGCACTGGCTGGATTTTCTCCCTGGCGGCATCCGGCCCTCCAGCCAATAGATCCAGGCAAGAAGTTCGGCGACGGCTCGATAGAGTTCCGGAGGGATATGCTGGTCCATGTCAACCTGCATCAAGAGATTGACCAGTTCCGGTGATTCATGCACAAAAACTGCGGCATCTCTGGCCTGATCGATAATTGCCTCGGCCACAACACCCCGTCCCTTTGCTACAACCAGTGGCGCATAGAGACCTTCTTTGTAGGAAAGCGCAACCGCTTTTTTATTGTCCCTATCTTTCATCGCGTTCCTCAATTGCCATGGAAATCAAGGTTAATCCCGAGCCGGCCAGATTTTCTTCGAGACCTGCCAGTTCCTTCCGCATCACATTTTTCGTAGCTGTTGAGTCCGTAGTAATCCGCCCCTTGATCCCTTCATCGCTGGAAACAAGCGTTGCAGATATTTCGCCGAGATTCGGCAAGGTAAGATGAATGGAAGTTTTCCAGGACTGCTCGCTTTCCTGGTCACTGTCTCCTGCCTGCTTTTCAACATCCCACGACATTTCCTGATCCTGCCAGACGCTGCCTTGCCAATGAAAAACGCCGGACAAGAGAGTTTCTACCTGCTCACGCAAAAGTGTCGAGGAAAGATGGTCCGGTGGCGCAGTGATGTGGCTCCTGTTGCCCGGCAGTTCATCGTTCCGCAGAATCTGCGCTAACAAATCCTTGCTGCTCTCTTGGGGCCCGGGGCTTGCGGAGAGGTTTTCGCCAGGGGGCGGAACTTTCGCCATTTTTGCCATGGTCTCCAAGCGTAACCGGGACTCCTTTTGGATGTCCGTTAAAAGTCTTTCGCCTACGTGCCACTGTAAAAGGTGCGATTCATAAAAGAGGCCGGAGAAGGATAGGGCGTTGCGAAGTGACGTTGCCAGGATGGAAGTGTTTGCCTGGGCTGGGCTGAGAAGCGGTTCCAGTGATTTGACCTGTGGCATGGCTGGTTGGGTAGCAGTCCCTTTCAGTGCTTCGCTGAGTGACGCAACCGTTGGGCTCAATCTGACGGGCGCTGCGTCGTTGCGTGTGCTTTGCAGTGAAAATTCGGGGCGAGGATCACTGGTCCGGTATGTAAGTGTCAGTTGTGCGCCGGGCCTGGCCGGCTCTGGCAATTCCGTTCGATAGATATCGCCGGCAATTTTAACCAGATATACCTGGTCAGACAAGCGGGCCAATACCTCTCCTTTGACCTGTTGTCCGGCAACGAGACTTTGCAGGGATCCTGAGCGGTTTTCCGGGCTGCCGGCCTCAGGTGTTACTTTACTGATGGAGAGAATGGATCGCCAAAAGTCGTTGTTGATTCTCATTGTTAAGGCTCCCGGGACGGATGTAAGGGTCAGCCGGAGAATTTTCGTAAAGTTTTGGTAACAACTTCCGATGAGTGATACAAAAGTAATGATAAAGTATTGCCCTCATTTTCTCCAGTACAATTAGTTTGTGGCTTTTTCGACGAAGTTCCTGTGCCAAAACAGTGGTTCGTCAGCTTGGCGACTTTTGCGCGAAGCATCTTCCGGAACATGTTTGATGTCTTTTAGGTGAAATACCGATAAGTAGGGAACCAGAGATGATCGTAAAAAGGTTGCTTTTGAAAAAAATCTTACAATCCGGATATATCGCCGAGTTTAATCTGGTGAAGCGTGAAGGTCATTACGAAGCGGCTCTCTATCTGAACGGCAAGTATGTTGGGGGCCCGGCTGTTCCCCAATTGCTCTCTTCACCGAGGGCCGAGTTGACTCATTGGATGGGGAACAGGCCAACAGTCGGCCTTACCGAGAGCGAGGCGGAGCAAATCGCCAATCAAGTTGAATGTGAAAACGAGGTGTTGCATCATCGCGTGAAAAGCGGTTGGGAGGCCTGATTCACAGATTGTTCCGGAACCCCGTTTTAACGCGTTTTCGGGTTGTTTTACCTGGATTCTTTGTGCTATTCTTCACGGACAGAAACGAGGAGAAGCCAAAGAATCCCTATGAAAAGCAAACTTCTTATTCTCGATGATGATGATGCGATCCTCCAGTTGCTGGCCGCTGTGTTTGAAGATGAGGATGTGGAGCTATTTCTTGAAACAGACAGTGAGTCTGCGGTAAAGAGAGTTCT
>JAJZQA010000186.1 GCA_021810985.1 Deltaproteobacteria bacterium | reverse complement strand
CGGGAAATCCGGACTGGATAAATCCCCCGATGGCGCCTCGTTTATTGGCTGGCGCATGCTCGATGGCAAAGGTATGGCCCACCGCGTATTCACCGCCAAAGAAACAGCCCATCCCGAAGCGGAGGAGGCAAAACAGGAGGTAGGACCAGCCCCCGGCTGAGCTGTAGGTGGGAAGAAATGCGGCAAGAAAGGACATGACCCCCACGCCGGCAACGGTGATGACGAGCAGGGACTGCCGTCCGACCTTGTCCGCATAGTGGCCAAAAACAGCCGAGCCCAGAGGCCTGGCGGCCATGGTGATGGAATAGGTGAGGACAATGGTGATGTACTGCCACGCTTCGCTCCCGGTTCCCGACGAAAAGACCTTGATCAGAATCGGGGCCATAACGAGAACCAGTGCCATATCGTAGGCATCGAGCATGAAGCCGATAAACTGGGAGAACATCGCCATTTTTGTATCTTTACTTATCACGTAGTTCCTCGCAGTTCATTTCTGCAATCAGTTTATTTGCAACAAAGCCGTTTCACGCAGATCGTTTTCGCGATAGGCTTGCTGTCCATTTCGACTTCCTCGCGGAGCACGTGGGAGAGCGCAGCGGCTGACTGAAGCGGATTGAGCTGGTGCGCATAATTTTCAGTGCATCATGTAGCAAGTTTTATCAGGAACATCGGCTCTTCCCACTCGAAGAAGGCACTTGCCGAAGATTCAACTAAATCTATGGGTTTCGGGGACAGTGGGTTTCAGGGACAGTATATAAAACTACTCCATCTTTGATTTAGGTCCCCGTTTTTGCGGCGAGAGTATCCGCGACAAGTGTTCCTCCAGGTTCGTCACAAAAGTTTCCTTTCCCAGGGGTCTGCCGCTCCGTTCATGTTTCCGAAAGGTATTAATCTCGTCTTCTGACGACAGCGAAAGGAACTGGTTCCAGTTGCCAACCATCGCCAGCAATGGCTCTGCCTTTGTCAGCGGATCATCCTTGCCTGACAGGTGTGCTCCGGCGCTGCTCCATGGGTAATCTCCAGGGTGGCTGACTATTCCGGCGGCTACGGGATTCATCTCCACGTATCTGGCAGCGGCCAGGAGGTATCTTTCATCCATGGGAAAGGAGGCAAATCTCTCCTGCCACAGGTGTCCTCGCCACCCCTCACGGAAATTGATCCGGCGTGTATAGCGTCGATGAGCTTCACCGATTGCCCGGGCAAGTGAAGTTTCCGTCTCAGGTACTGCTATTAGATGCACATGATTTGGCATCAGGCACCAGGCCCAGATTTCGACCCGGCATTTCCGGCACCATTCGGCCATCAGATCGATATAGGCGGTGTAATCTTCAGGGTTAAAGAAGGTTTGCTGGCGGCGATTGCCGCGTTGCGTTATGTGATGGGGAATTCCCGGAGCTATAACTCGTGCTATTCTGGCCATTGCTGGATAGTAGCATCAATTAATTCTATGTCAATTGAATATACTGTCCCCTAAATTCCCGTCCCCTAAATTCCCTAAATTCCCCCTAAATTCCTGTCCCCTAAATTCCCTAGCTCGGCATCGAGGTGGCGGGCTTTGGCACCCGCTTTGTGACGCGCTCTTTTCGCCTGGTGAAGCAGGCCGGGGTCTGGCGGCTGCCCGAGGCCGATATACTCTCCCTGGCTGAGCCGAACATGCAGCGGATACCGCGGGAAATTCTGATTCGGCCTTACTGAGCGGCGGGCATTCACAAAACCTTGCGGCTGGAACGCCGGACAGGTATACTGGCGCCATGATTACTTATTCCGCAACAATTGCCGACCACGGCCGGAGGATGGACAGCTTTCTCCGGGCCATTCTTCCGGCTGCTTCCGTGTCCTATCTCCGCCAGATTCTCAAGGGAGGGGGGGGCCTCCTCAATGATGCGCCTGCCGCTCCCGACCAGCTCCTGCGCTTTTCCGATACGATCGCCCTCAAGGAGACCTCCCGGATCCGTTCGCTGCTCGTCCCGCGCTCGAACGGCCCTGATATCCTTTACGAGGATGATGAGGTCGCGATCTTCAACAAGCCTGCCGGTCTCTCCGTGCACCGCTCCGCCGAACATGGGATTCGCAACCTGGTGGATACGGGAATAGCCTTTTTCGGTCGCCGGGGCATCGAGTTGAAGCTCTACCCGGTAAATCGCCTCGACCGGGAAACCTCGGGACTGGTGCTGCTGGCGAAAAGTTCCGCCAAGGCCGGGGCCTTTGGCAAGCTTTTCCAAGAGGGACTGGTGGAAAAGCGCTACCTGACGGTGGTCTCGGGAAAGACGGCGGAGTCCGGCGTCATTGATCTGCCCCTGGATGAAAAGGAATCGCGTAGCGAGTTCCGCACCCTCTGTACCCGGAAGGGCGTTTCGATCCTCAGCGTAACCCCGATTACCGGGCGTTCCCACCAGATCCGCCGGCACCTGTCGTCCATCGGTCATCCGGTAATGGGCGACCTGCGCTACGGCGGCAAACGGAATCGAGAACTGGGCAGTCACGCGCTCCATTCCTACCGGCTTGCCTTTCCGCATCCGGTTGGCGGGACTCCGCTGACTATTTTCGCGCCGCCGCCGCAAGAATTTGCCGGCTATCTTTCCCGTATCCTGGATGGTGAGATCGTTCCACTCCTGGATTCCCTTTTGGCAGGGTAGGGTGTACGAGAGAATTTACCCATGACCAGTGAAAAAGTTACAAAGGTTCGTTTCTGGCGGCGTCTGTTCATTTCTCTCGCCGCGGCGCTGTTGCTGATCTTCACGATAGGGGGCTTTTTCCTGGAAAAAGCGCTCCACCTGGAAACATACAAGACCGAGATTATTGAAATTCTGCAAAAAGCCCTGCACCGGCAGGTCCTCTACGAAAGCGGCAGCTTTACTTTTCGGCTGACCCCATCCTTTACCTTCAAGAAGATTGTGGTCATGGAAAAGGATGGCTCGGCACCCATCCTCACCGCGGACAAATTGACCTTCAGGATTGCCCTGCTGCCGTTGCTGGATAAGCATTTGCAGCTGCGGAGAATCACGTTGGAGAAACCATCTTTCGTCCTTTCGAGGGATCGCAGTGGTCTGTTCAACATCAGCGATCTCCTCGAAAGCAAGGGTAAAGAAGTTCCGCTCCAGATCCGCGGTATCCGGGTAAAGGACGGAAATCTCCGCTTTTCCGATCGGGGCGCCGGTCCGGGAGAGGTGGTGACGACTCTTGCTGACCTCGATCTTTCCATCCGTCGTTTCATCATCGGCAAATCCACCGATTTCAAACTCTCGGCTTCCGTGCTGCAGGGGAAGCAGCCCGGTACGTTACGGCTGCACGGCGATCTGACCCCGGCCGCCGCGGGGAAACCTCTGCTGGAGACGACCTTTGAGGGTTCCGTGGAGGCCAAAAACCTGGTTGCCGAGCATTACTGGAACTACTACGCCCGTTACGTCACCTTCCGCAAGATACTCGGGCGGTTGGAGCTTGATTCGACCTTCAAAGGAAAACTCAAGGAATTCACCTCCGCGGGCTCAATGAAGATCCAGGGTCTGCGGTTCGAATATCCGCAGATTTTTCACGCCGTCCTGACACCGAAAAACCTTTCCTTCCGCTATGCCATGGACCTGACCCCGCGGAATATCAATGTCACCGCTCTGGACCTGAACATGGACGCGCTGAACGTGAAGGGGAGCTGCCTGCTGAAGGATATCGGGAGCGGCGATATCTTTATTGAAGCCCGGGCGAAGACCTCCTTCTTCCGCCTGGAGGAATTTGCCGGCTACATCCCCTATGGGGTCATTGCCGATGATGCCTCCCACTATATCGAAGAGCACATTAAAGGCGGCATCTATCAACTGGAGCAGGGCAGCCTGATCGGGCGCGTCAGCCAGATCGCCCACATGGAAAAGGGTACCAATTACAATGTCCTCTCGATTCGCGGGACGGTGGACAAGGGGCTGGTCAGCTATGGTCCGGAGGTGCCGGGCTTTAATGGCATCAAGGGGCATCTGGCGATGCAGGGCAAGGATTTCATTCTCCGCGGCATGCAGGGCAATTTCGGCGGTTCCCCCTTCACCCTCGAAGGCCGGATCACCGATTATCCCCTGATGAAACCCTGCAACTACCCCTTTACCATGATCATGAAACCACGTCCCGCTGAGCTGTTCTGGCTGGTTGGAAATGACAAGAAGAAATACACCGGTTTCAGCGGCGATTCGACCCTGAGCCTGCAGGGCAGTGGCCCCATCGCCGGCTATTCACTATCCGGCGCCTGGGATCTCTCCAATGCCGCCTACTACTATCGCGATTTCCTGGTAAAAGAGGCCGGAACTGCCAACCACCTCTTTTTTCAATCGATTCTGAGCGAAAAAGGGGCCAAGATCCCGGCCTTCCGCTATGATCTGATGCCTTTGGTACTGAGCGGTTCCGCGGAGTATCTGGCGGGAAACAAACGGCCATTGTCGTTCACGGTCAGGTCCAACAACTTTCCGGTCCAGGGTGTTGCGGCACGCTTTCCGCGCCTTGCCAAGTATCATCCGGCCGGCAAGGTCCATCTGAACCTGCATGGAACGGGTGGCGGAACCGGGCAGGAGCGGGCGCTGCTCGGAGGCGAGATCATACTTGCCGGTGCTTCTTTCAAGCCGGCGGAAACCATGAAGGCGTTGACCAACATAAACGGCACGCTGGGATTCAGCGGTGAATCCCTGAAGAGCTCGCATTTTACCGCTCGTCTGGGCAGTTCCAGTATTACCGGCAGCGGCGCTTTGTCCGGCTTTGCCGCGCCGATCTTCAACCTGGATTTTTCTTCTCCCGCGGTGTATTTGGCAGACCTCGGCCTGCGCTCCCCGGAGCAAAAAGTTGCCATTGAGCAGGTCAAAGGGTCCCTTTCCTTCCAGGATGATGTCCTGTCGATCGCAGCACTGTCGGGCAAGATCAACCGGTCCGAGATCCGGGCGAGCGGAACGGTGCGGGACGTGCGGAATCCGAAGGTGGATCTGGACCTGGACGCGGAGTATCTCGATATGGACGATGTGGGACTCCTGGCGAAGCTTGACCGGGATACCGTGGCAAAGAGCGGCGGCGGAAGAAGTTCTTTCCGCGCCACGGTGAAGGCGGAAGCGGGCCGGTTTCACCAGGTGGAGTTCAAGAAGCTCCAGTCTGATGTCCATCTTGAGCAGAAAATCCTCTATATCGAGGGAGCCAGGTGCAGTGTGCTGGGCGGCCAGTTTGCCGGCAGTGGCAGGGTTGATTTCGGCGCCACGGGCGGTCCCCGCTACCAGACTTCCTTGCAGCTGAAGGACATCTCCGCCGCCCAGTTTCTGCAGCTCTTCGGCACGAAAAGGGAACTGACCGGCACCATGTCCATTGAAGGGGATCTTATTGCTAAGGGGGAGACCCTTGATCAGGTTAAAGCCAGCTCACTCGGTAACTTGCGGCTCCATTGCGAAAGGGGCACCTTGCGAAAATTTTCGCTGCTCTCCAAGCTTTTTTCCCTGCTCAATGTTTCGCAGCTGTTTACCTTCAAGCTTCCGGACATGGTTGCCGACGGCATGCCCTACGACGAAATCAACGCCACCTTTGCCCTGCGGGATGGCCTGGTAACCACGAACGACCTGTTTATCGACAG
>JAJZQA010000185.1:339-5649 GCA_021810985.1 Deltaproteobacteria bacterium | reverse complement strand
CGATCTTGGATCAGGTGGGTACAGATCTCAAATCCTCTCCCGGTCGCCCGCTCCAATGCACCGAGATATTCGCTGAAACCATGGCAGCGATTGAGCCAGTGGAGAGTTTTCTCATCCATCGACTGGAGGCCCAGCTCCAGACAGACATAGCGCTCCCGGGCAATCTCCTCCAGGAGCGCGAGCGCGGCATCACTCAGGCAGTCCGGCCGGGTGCCCACCGAGATTCCCACCACATCCGGTTGGTCAAGGGCCCGAAAATAGAGGTCCCGGAGTCTGTCTACCGGGGCATAAGTATTGGAATATTTCTGGAAATAGACAATGAATTTCTCGCTGCCAAGCCTGCCGCGGTGATAGGCCATCCCCGCCTGCAGCTGCTGCTCGAGAGGGATAGTTTCCTCGATGGTGCCGGGCGAAAAAGAACGGTTGTCGCAGTAGATGCAGCCGTCGACCCCCCGGCTGCCGTCACGGTTCGGGCAGGTGAAGCCGCCGTCGACATTGACTTTGCTGACCCGGCAGCCAAAACGGCGACGCAGGTAGGAGCCGTAGGAATGAAAGCGGAGATCTGGGTGAATGAGCGTTGTATCCATGGTAAGGTTTGGCACTGGGTTCGAGAAGAAAATCCGCGGAATTCACACCCGGCCTTAGCACCTTGTTCCCTTCTGATCCTAATCGTGGTGAAGCTCCGCGAGCATTTCCCCTGCGGCCCGTTCCGGGTCGTCCGCGGCCAGGATTGCTGAAATGAGGGCGATGCCGTGAGCACCGTGGCCAAGAACCGTGCGCACCGTTTCCCGTTTTATGCCGCCAAGGGCAAAGACCGGGACCCGGAGCAGCCGGCAGACTTCAGCCAGTCGTTCGGTACCGACCGGCTCCCCGTAGGGAGCCTTCGAGGGGGTGAAGAAAATCGGACTGAAGGTGATAAAATCGGCGCCATTGTCTTGAGCCGCAAGCGCTTTCTCCCGGTCGTGGCAGGAAACCCCGATCAGCAGGGCGTCACCGGCAACCTTGCGCGCCTGCCGGAGCGGAATACTGCTCTCGCCCAAGTGGACGCCATCGGCGCCCACTGCCAGGGCGATATCGAGCCGCTCGTTGATTATCAGCCGCGCCCCGTAGCGGGAAGTTAACTCCCGCAAGCGGCAGGCCAGTTCGTGGAGTTCGCGGCCGGACAGATCTTTTTCCCGCAGCTGCACGGCTCGCACCCCGCCCCGCAGCGCCCCTTCGACGGCAGCGCGGAGATTCCCGTCCGGCACCTGCTTCCGGTCGCTGATCAGGTAGAGGGTAAAATCTACCAGCGGCTTTTCAGCCATAGATCACCTCAAGGGTCCGCATTCAGTTGCCCGGGACTAATCGACGAGACCTTCGAGGGGACTGGACGCAGTTGCGTAGAGTTTGCGGGGAATTCTGCCCGCCTTGTAGGCCAGCCGTCCGGCAATGACCGCTAGCTTCATCGCTTCCGCCATGGCGATCGGATCCCTGGCGCCGGCGATGCCGGTATTCATCAACACACCGTCACAGCCCAATTCCATGGCAATGGCGGCATCCGAGGCGGTACCGACGCCGGCGTCCACGATCACCGGAACCTTCACCGTCTCGAGGATGATGCGGATATTGTAAGGATTCCTGATACCGAGACCGCTGCCGATCGGAGCCCCGAGGGGCATAACCGCGGCACAGCCCAGATCTTCCAGTTTTTTACAGAGAATCGGATCGTCGCTCGTGTAGGGCAAAACGGTGAACCCTTCCTTGACCAGCACCTTTGCCGCCTTCAGCAGTTCCTCATTATCGGGAAACAGGGTCTTTTCGTCACCAAGCACCTCCAGCTTGACGAAATCAGACAATCCCGCCTCCCGCGCCAGACGGCAGGTACGAACCGCATCATCCGCGGTGTAACAGCCGGCGGTATTGGGCAGCAGGGTATATTTCTTCAGGTCGAGATGATCGAGCAGGGATTCCTGGTTCCGGTCCGAGATATTCACCCGCCGCACGGCAACAGTGACGATCTTCGCCCCGGACATCTCGATGGCTGTGACCATCTGTTGAAAATCGGCGTATTTGCCGGTACCCACCATAAGCCGGGAGGAAAACTCTCTGCCCGCAATCACCAAGGTATCTTTTGCGTCTGCCATTCGTTGCTCCTTTCGCCGCTAACTTCACAACTCTTACAAGCTGAATTAACCACCGCCGACAAACTGGACGATCTCAATACGGTCGCCATCCTGGAGGACCGTGGTTGCGTAGTCCGGCTTCGGCAGTATTTCCAGGTTCAGTTCAACCGCCACCCGGCGCGGATCAATCTCCAGCAACTCCAGGAGTCCGAGCACCGACAGCGGTCCAATTTCTTTCTGTTCTCCGTTCACAACAATAAACACCAGCGACCTCCATTACCACCATTGGTCAATCTTCCGCACCAGGGACATACCCAGACAATAAAAAAGCCGCGAAAGCGGCTGGAAGTGAGGGCACATACCCGAATCACTCGCTTCCCTCCGCCGGAATTACCCGGATCAGGTTCAAAGGGTTGCCGTCCCATGCGAAACGGTCTCTCAGCCGAAACTCCCCCAGCGATAGTACCTTGCTATTTTCTTGTCAAATGCGGATGAAGGGTAAGATTCCGGCGAAGCACCGCTCATCAACCACACCACCCTGTACTAGTAAACTATCAAGTACTCGCCTGAGCTGTCAACCGGTTTTTCACGTAATTTCGAGGCATTCCTCCAGTCAACCACCGACCCCAGCCTCTCATGGAAGAAGCCGCAGGTACCACAAGGAATCGGCAAGGGCTCTTACGAGATAATTTTGCCAATGATCGCCAGAAGCGCTCCCGGAAACACCCCAAAGAGGAGGATCAAAAAAGTGGTAACGCTCAGGGCAAGAACTTCCGGAACCGCCAGGGACGGAAAGGAAATCTGACGGTCATTTTCAGCCGCATAGAGGACGGCAACCACACGGAGGTAATAGTACACCGAGATAGCGGCCATGATGATTCCGGCCGTGGCCAGTGCTGTCTCGCCGCCCCGCAGTGCCGCGGCAAAGATGGTGAACTTCCCCATAAAGCCTGCCAGCGGTGGAATCCCGGCCAGGGAGAAGAGCGAAATCGCCAGCACCGCACCGCGGAAGGGGCGGCTTCTGCCGATGCCCCGGCAGTCTTCGATCTCGTCCATCGCGCTTTCGCCGGTCAGGGTGGCAATGGCGCCGAATGCCGTCAGGTTTGTCACCGTGTAGACCACCAGGTAGAAAGCAACGGCGCGAAATCCTTCCACGCTTCCGGTTACGAGGGCCAACGTTACATACCCCATCTGGGCGACCGAGGAATAGGCCAGCATTCTTTTGAGATTCCGCTGCCGCAGCGCAGCCAGGTTTCCCACCACCATGGAAAGCAGACAGAGCAACCAGAGCGGTCCCTGAATGCGGGCGAACCCGGCGCCCATTGCCGGAAGCAGCAGGAGCAGGGCGGCAAAGGCCGCGACCTTCGAACCGGTGGAGAGAAAAGCGGTCACCGGCGCGGGAGCGCCCTGATAGACGTCGGGGGTCCAGAGGTGGGCCGGAACCAGGGAGACCTTGAAGGCGAGTCCCATCAGCAGCAAACCCCAGCCGGCAACAACGAGCGGATTCACCTCCCCTGTTGGTCCGAGCGGATTGACCGCGCCGGCAATGGCCAGGGTTCCGGTCCCGGCATAGAGCAGCGCGATGCCAAAGGCGATGAAAGCGGCCGCCGCGGCGCCCATGAGCAGGTACTTGAGCCCCGCTTCGGCGGATTGCGGCCGTTCCCGGTCGATGGCGGTCAGGATGTAAAAGGCAAAACCCAACGACTCCAATCCGAGAAAAAGGGTCAGAAGATTCAGCGAGGCAGCCAGGACCGACATGCCGAACGCGGCAAACAGCACCGTGGCCGGGTATTCCTCGCCACGGATAGCGCGCCGCTCGTTATGGGAGTGAGACAGCAGGAGTACCAGCGCCGCGGTGACGCAGAACAGAACGGTGAAAAAACGGGCAAAAGGCGTAGCAGCAAGTCCCAACTGGGGTGCCAGCAACAGGGGCGGTTCCCGGAGGACCCAACCGGCCGCGGCAAGTGCTGCAGCCACACCGATCCAGGTGCCGTAACTGCCCGGGCGGAATGCCCCGCTGAGCAGGATCAGCAGCGCGCCGCCGGCAAGAAAAAAAAGCGGCATGAGAATCCAGAGATCAGCTGTGGTCACGGCACGCCCCCTATTCCGCCGCTGACAAGGGCAATGGGCAGCCGGATCAGATCAAGGACCGGTGCCGGGTAGACACCAAGCCCGATGACCAGGAGTGCGAGTGAAGCAAGAAGCGCCAGCTCCCGGAAGGAAAGATCGGCCAGTTCCCGCTGGAGCCGCTCAGGTCCGAAGAGCAGCTTCTGCACCAGACGCAGGGTGTAGACCAGCACAAAAATGATGCCTCCCAGGGCAACAACGGCGGCAAGCGGAGAAACTCGGAACACACCGGCCAGGATGAGAAATTCACCGACAAAATTGTTAAGGCCCGGCAGTCCCAGGTTTGCCAGGGAAAAGAGCAGGAAAAAGGCCGCGAAACAGGGTATCTTTCCCCACAAAGCACCAAAAGAAGCACTGTCACGCAAACCGGAGCGCTCCTCCAGCATTCCTGCCAGGAGAAACAGGGCACCGGTGGTAATGCCATGGTTGACCATCTGGATCACCGAGCCAGACAGAGAAAGCGGGGTCCAGGCAGCAATCCCCAAGACGATAAAACCCATATGACCGAAACTGGAGTAGGCCAGCAGCCGCTTGATATCGGTCTGGACATAGGCGAGCCAGGAGGCATAGATAATCCCTACTACGGCGAGAACGGAGATGAGCGGGGTCAAGAGCAGCGCGGCCTCCGGGAACAGCGGGTAGGCAAAGCGGAGCAGACCATAGACTCCGGTCTTGGCCATGAGGCCCGCCAGGAGGAGCGTTGCCGCGGTCGGCGCATCGCTATAGGCATCTGGCAGCCAGCCGTGCAGGGGAAAGATCGGCGTCTTGACGGCAAAGGCGAGGAGAAAGGCCGCGAACAACAGACAGGAATGCAGCGGGGCCAAGGGGGTTTGGAGAAGTTCCGGCAGGGCAAAGGTGTAGACGCCGGTTGCCGCGCCATGGGCAAGGTAGAGACCGATAATCGCCAGCAGCATCAGCAGCGAGCCGCCGATGGTGAAGAGGAAAAAGCGCAGGGCCGATTTTACCCGTTGCCCTTGCCCCCAGACGCAGATGAGGAAAAACAGCGGGATCAGCATCACTTCCCAGAAGAGGTAAAAGAGAAACAGGTCCAGGGCCAGAAACACGCCGAGGATTCCCGACG
>JAJZQA010000185.1:0-329 GCA_021810985.1 Deltaproteobacteria bacterium | reverse complement strand
GGAGCAGCAGACCGTAGTAGGCGGCAACTCGCTCGGTGATGGTTGTCCAGGAGAAAAGCACGGCAAGGGTTGCTAGAAAGCTCGTCAGCAGAACCATGAGCAGGCTGATGCCATCCATGGCCAGCAGGTAGCGGATACCGAAGGTCTCAATCCAGGGCAGGTCCTCGACGAGAAAATATCCGGGCAAGGCACCGGTTGAAGCCGGCTCAAGGGGACCCAGAAAAGCAATTCCCGCGGCCAGACACAATTCCCCGAGCACCACGGCCAGGGCCGTGGCCCGGCAGAGTGCAAGTCTCTTTCCCGACAGAAAAACCGCCAGGCTTCCCGCG
>JAJZQA010000184.1 GCA_021810985.1 Deltaproteobacteria bacterium | reverse complement strand
GATCTTCTGTCCCTGGCCCTTCTTGCCTCCTGCGACAACAGCCCGGAGCAGCGGCCCGCTCCGGTTCGAGGGGTGGCTGCACCCGCGTACGGTGACAGCCTGGTTGACGGAACCATCGGTGAGCCGTCGAATCTTATTCCGATTCTTGCCGCCGACAGCGCCTCCCACAGTGTTGCCGGTCTCATCTACAACGGACTCCTCAAATACGATAAAAATCTCACCCTGGTGGGCGACCTTGCCAAATCATGGGAGGTGTCCAAAGATGGTCTCACGATCACCTTTCATCTCCGCAGGGGTGTCAAATGGCACGATGGCCGTGACTTCACCTCCCGGGATGTACTCTACACCTACCGGGTTACCATCGACCCCAAGACCCCGACAGCCTATGCGGAGGATTTCAAGCAGGTAAAGAAAGCCGAGGCACCCGATCCGTACACTTTCCGGGTACGCTATGAAAAACCCTTTGCCCCGGCGCTGCCGTCCTGGAGCATGTCGATCCTTCCGGCGCACTTGCTTGAGAATACGGACATCACGAAAAGTCCCCTCTCCCGCGCCCCGGTGGGGACAGGCCCCTATCGACTGAAAGAGTGGGTCGCCGGTCAGAAGGTTGTCCTGGAATCTTTTCACGACTATTACGAAGGCCGGCCTTACATTGACCGCTATGTCTACCGGATTATTCCGGACAGCTCCACCATGTACATGGAACTGAAATCGGGCGGACTGGACATGATGTCGCTGACCCCGGTCCAGTACCAGCGCCAGACCGGCGACCCTGAATTCAAGGAGCGTTTCAACAAATTCCGCTATCCGGCCTCGGCCTACAGCTATCTCGGTTACAATCTCAGGCATCCGCTGTTCAAGGACAAAAGGGTTCGGCAGGCCCTCACCTCGGCCATCAACAAGGAAGAGATCATCCAGGGCGTGCTTCTGGGCATGGGGCAGATTGCCCATGGCCCGTACAAGCCGGGAACCTGGGCTTATTCGGAAAAGGTGAGGGATTTCGCCTACAATCCCGCCAAAGCGCGGGAACTGCTCGCCGAAGCAGGGTGGAAACAACGGAACAGCGCGGGCCTCCTGGTAAAAGACGGCCGCCCCTTCCGGTTCACGATCCTGACCAATCAAGGCAATAGCGAAAGGTTGAAGGCCGCCCAAATCATTCAACAACGTCTCAAAGCCGTGGGAATCGAGGTCAAGATCCGCGTCGTGGAATGGGCATCATTTCTCAGCCAGTTCATCGATCCGGGAAATTTCGAGGCGGTCATTCTCGGTTGGACCATCACCCCCGATCCAGATCTGTTCGATGTCTGGCATTCCAGCAAGACCGGGCCCAAGGAGCTGAATTTCATCGGCTTCAAAAACAGTGAAGTGGACCGGTTGATTGAACAGGGGCGCGGGACCTTTGACGTGGCAGTACGGAAAAAGTGCTACCACCGGATTCAGGAGATCCTGGCCGAAGAGCAGCCCTACACCTTCCTTTACGTACCGGACGCACTGCCGGTGGTCAGCTCCCGCTTCCACGGTATCGAACCGGCGCCGGCGGGAATATCGTACAACTTCATCGAGTGGTATGTGCCGAAGGCTGCGCAGGTCTACAAGAACTCAGCGACACCGTAGCACGGACAACGAATCGATATGATCACCTACCTGATTAAACGAATCCTGATGCTGATACCACTGATGTTCGGGATCACCCTGATCACCTTTGCGGTGATCCATCTGGCGCCGGGCGAACCGGTCGACATGCAGACAGCCATGAATCCCAAGGTCTCCGCCGAGGCGCGCCAGAAGATGCGGGAATTCTACGGCCTCGACCAACCGCTCCACGTCCAGTACGTCAGCTGGCTCGGACGCATGGCCCGCCTCGATTTCGGCCGTTCTTTCGCGCCGGACAACCGCCCGGTCACCGACAAGATCGTCGAGCGGATTCCGGTCACCCTCAGTCTCAACATCATCGCCCTGATCCTGGAATTCGGCCTGGCGATACCGATCGGTATTCTGGCTGCGGTGCGCCGCGATACTATTCTGGACAAGGGCATTACCGTGTTCGTCTTTCTCGGTTTCGCCATCCCGACCTTCTGGCTGGCGCTGCTCCTGATGTATTTCTTCGGCGTGAAACTCGCATGGCTGCCGATCTCCGGCCTCCACTCGCTGGGCAGCGACCAGCTCGGTCCGATCGCCTGGTTCTGGGACCTGGCAAAACATTTAATCCTGCCGGTGGGGATTGCCACCTTCGGCAGCCTGGCCGGACTGTCGCGTTACATGCGTTCCACCATGCTGGAGGTAATCCGCCAGGACTATATCACCACGGCCCGGGCCAAGGGCCTTTCGGAGCGGGTCGTGATCTTCCGCCATGCGCTCAGGAACGCTCTGCTGCCGGTTGTAACCCTGCTCGGCTTTTCCCTGCCCGGGCTCATCGGCGGCAGTGTCATCTTCGAAACGATCTTCGCCATTCCCGGCATGGGCCAGCTCTTCTACACCGGGGTCATGTCCCGGGATTACCCCTTGGTCATGGGCATCCTGGTCATCGGCGCATTTCTCACCCTGATCGGCAACCTCCTCGCGGATATCTGCTATTCGTTCGCTGATCCGCGCATCCGCCACGGGCGAGCGTAAGGAATACGGCATGTCATTCAAAACCTCCTATTTCAAGACGATCTTCTGGCCGCGCTTTCGACAAAACCGCTTCGCCATGGCCGGCGCTTTCGTGGTGGCAGGCCTGTTCCTGCTCTCCTTCCTGGCTCCGTTCATTACCCCGTGCGATCCATCGGCCATTGACGCCTACCACGTCCTGCTCCCGCCGTCACCGGACCACTGGATGGGCACCGATGAGCTGGGGAGAGATGTCTTCACCAGGATCGTCTACGGCGCCAGAATCTCTCTGAAAGTCGGCTTTGTGGCCGTCGGCATCGCCATTGCCATCGGCACCGTGGTCGGGCTGCTGTCAGGCTATTACGGCGGCTGGATGGATAGCATCCTGATGCGCTTCGTCGATATCATGCTCTGCTTTCCCACCTTCTTCCTGATCCTGGCGGTTATTGCCTTGCTTGAGCCGTCCATCTGGTACATCATGCTGATCATCGGCATTACCGGTTGGATGGGTGTGGCCCGTCTGGTGCGGGCCGAGGTGCTTTCCATCAAGGAGCGGGACTATATTACCGCGGCACGATCCATTGGTGCCTCGAACGTGAGAATCATCTTTCGGCACATCCTGCCGAACGCCGCTGCACCGGTGTTCGTCGCCGCGACCCTGGGCGTCGCGGGCGCCATCCTGACCGAATCGGCCCTGTCTTTTCTCGGCATTGGCGTCCAACCGCCTACCCCCAGCTGGGGGAATATCCTCACCTCCGGCAAGGATTACCTGGAATTCGCCTGGTGGCTCTCTCTCTTTCCGGGGCTGGCCATCCTGGTCACCGTCCTGGCCTACAATCTGCTTGGAGAAGGGATCCGCGACGCGCTCGACCCGCGTCTGCAGAGATGACGCCCCCCTGAACGAGGGGTTGATCGGAGGTGTATCCGATGCTTGAATTTGATAAAAACACTTTCGACATTGCCTCGGTTGAAGACGAACTGCGCGTTGACGAGATCTGCCGGAAGCTCCTGAAAGACTTCCACCAGGATCTCCTGCGAAAAGGGGTATCACCACTCGCGTCAGGCTCGCTGGCGCAGAGTGCCGACTATTATCTCCGTGACTACCTGGTATCGGCCCGGCAGCAAAATCTCCTCGAGGAAAAGAGCGGGGTTGTCCGTAGATTCGCGGCAACCTGGTACATCATTTCCACGCTGGAGCCAACGGTTGAGGAACTGACGGGGCACCTGAACGGGATCCGGGAATTCTATCGTTACCTACATTCCGCGGGGTTGCTTTCCGAGGCGTTTCTTGCCTTAATCGAGCAGGAATGCGACGACATCCGTTGGTACTCGGAACGCATAGCGTCATTCTGGAAGATCCGTGACGATGGCTACCTCGCCTGGGAGCGGGAGTGCTCCTTGAAAGAAGAGTAATTCCAATTCCATATCAAGGCCTCTCCGCGTTGGCTCGTCTTCGGCTGTTCAACGTACACTTCAGTACGCTTCGCAGCCTCAATCCTCGCCGACTTGTGATCATCCTTGATCTGGAATTGGTAGAAAAGCGACAGTTTGAAGACACACACTAAGGAAGGAGAAACACCCCATGAAAAAGACGTTGCTGCTCGGCATCCTGCTGCTCATGACCGGAATCGCAACCGGGTGCGCGGTCAACCGGGAGAATATCCGCGGCTTCAATCTGGTTTCCCTCGAGCAGGAAAAACAGCTGGGTGAAAAATTCGTCATCGAAGTGGAAAAACAACGGCAACTCGTCACCGACCCCACCGTCCAGAACTATGTAACACAGCTTGGCAACCGGCTGCTCACCGGCGTCCGAACGCGGGAATTCACCTTCACCTTCAAGGTGGTCAAAGACACGAGCGTGAACGCGTTCGCCGTACCCGGCGGACATATCTACCTGCATTCCGGCCTGATCAAAACGGCCCAAAACGAAGCGGAGCTTGCGGCTGTTCTGGCCCACGAAATCAACCATGCGGTGGCACGCCACGGCACCCAGCAGCTTACCCAGCAGTACGGGGCGTCACTGGTACTGCAGCTGCTTCTCGGGCAAGACCCCAACATGCTGGCCCAGCTGACCGCGTCACTTTTCAGCGAAGGCGCATTCATGGCCTATAGCCGCGGCATGGAAAGCCAAGCAGACTATCTTGGGGTGGAAACCATGTACCGTGCCGGGTTCGACCCGCGCGGCATGCTCTCTTTCCTGAAAAAACTCAACTCCCTGCACCAAAGCAACCCGGGAAATATCGGCCAATTCTTCTCCTCGCACCCGCTGACGGCAGAGAGGATTCAGCAGGTTCAGCTGGACATTGCCAAGTTTCCGGTCAAAACGTATTCTGACAACTCAGTAGAATTCAAACGGATTCAAGCAAAATTATGATTCGGCTAGCAGGTATGACGACGCGCATTCCCCACAGGGAAACCTTCGCGGTTGACCGGCAAAGTCAAATAAAGCAAAAGACAGGAACTCATGAAAAATAAGGAACCGAAAGACTGGCATGACATTATCACCAAAGTAGACCGGCTTCTCGACCGCTTTGAAACTTTTCTGGAGATGACCTCCCTGCCGTTGGCCAGCGACGCGCCGATGTTTGAGCAACATATCGCATTCCGCTGGGAAAAACGCATGGGGAAAGGGTTTCTCCAGCCGATCGAGCGCCCTCACCTGTTTGACTTGAACGACCTGGTGGGAATTGATGGCGCCCGGGACGAGATCTACCGGAACACTGCCCAGTTCGTGGCCGGCTTTCCCGCGAACAACGTCCTCCTCTGGGGTGAGCGCGGCACGGGAAAATCGTCCTGCATCAAGGGTTTGCTCAAGCCTTTTTCACCGAAAGGGCTGCGGATCATTGAAGTGCAAAAGGGGGATCTGCTTCAGATTTCCGAGATTCTACGCCTGGTTCGCGGAACACCCTGGCGGTTCATTCTGTTCTGTGACGACCTGTCCTTTGAGGAGGGTGAGGCCACCTACCGGGAATTGAAGGCGATCCTGGAAGGTAGCATTGAGGCGCGGCCGGAAAATGTCCTCCTCTATGCGACATCCAACCGGCGTCATCTCATGCCCGAACCGATGAACGATAATCTGGGCAAGGAAATTCA
>JAJZQA010000183.1 GCA_021810985.1 Deltaproteobacteria bacterium | reverse complement strand
GAAGCTGTGGTACCGTGCCGTAGAGCACTACGATCAAAGACCCAAAGAAAATATCCGCGGCCTGCAAAAGAGACCGCAGCCAAAGCTATCAAGACAGGCCACCGGACGGAAATGGCGAAACCCAAGCAGGGACGTCACGTATCGTCCCGATCAGCACACAGCAGAGGGAGGCTCATATGGGACTTTTAGACGAGATTGTTGGTAAAGCAACCGATATTTTGGGCGGCAACAAAGGAGAGCAGGCCGGGCTTCTGGGGGGTGTCGTGGAAATGCTCGCCGGCAAGGAATCCGGCGGGATGGCCGGTCTGGTTCAGTCGTTTCAGGAAAAAGGTTTTGGCGGGATCATCTCTTCATGGATTGGCAAGGGTGAAAACCTGCCCATTTCCGCCGAACAGCTCCAGCAGGTTATGGGGAGTGATACGATTCAGAACCTTGCCGCAAAATTTGGCATTCCGGCGGAGGAGTTGAGTGGAAAACTTGCCGAGTTTCTTCCCGGAGCAATCGACAAGATGACCCCGAACGGAACGCTTCCAGAGGAAGAAGGATAATGCCCTCGCAGCAATGCAGGCTCGTTGCGAATCTTCTTTCGGCCGAGCACACTCACCCGAGAAGCAACAACTGAAAATCCTCGTGCCGGCGGTTCAATTCCATTACTTGGCACCACTTGAAACATCAACGGGGTCAGCTTACCAAAGCTGACCCCGTTTTCATTTGCCCGATATGGAACCGGCGTAAGTTCTATACTGAAAAAAGTTGCACGAATCCCAGCAGTCCAGTATAAACAAGCAGCAATTTTCTTCTTGGACACAACCGCCGTATGGCAAAAATCCGGATCATTCGCGACCAGACCAGATAGCTCCGGACCAAGGCTGCCGTTGGCCTTGAGCAGGCGAAACGGGAGCAAGACTTTTTTCACGGGGGACAGGCATGGATATTCAAAGCTGCAAGGAAGGCATGGCGACGGTGGTATCGGTCACGGGGCGGATGGACGCCATCACCGCACCCGCATTCGAGAAGGCTCTGAACGAGCTAATTGCCGCGGGAGAAATCCGCTTCGTGGTCGAATTGGCCGGGCTTGACTACATCAGCAGCGCAGGTTTGCGCAGTATTCTCGCCATTGCCAAGGCACTGAAGGTGAAAGGCGGCCTGATCTGTTTCGCCAATGTAGCGGGAACAGTCAAGGAGGTTTTTGACATCTCCGGCTTCGGCTCCATCTTCCAGATGCACGGCTCCGTGGCCGACTCCCTCGCCACTTTCGGTTAGCGGAGATGGACGCCGACACGCTAACTCGTCCAGCCAAGGTCGAACATCTTGAAGAGATGCAAGGGTTTGTCGAATGCTGCGCGGACAGATGCGCTCTCGATCCACGGAAAAAGTTCGGGCTCCTGATCGCCATCGAGGAAGCTTTCGTCAATGTTTGCCATTATGCCTATCCCGACGGCAGGGGCGAGGTTGAACTGGCCTGCTATTGCACCGGGGACAGCTTGGTGGTCGAGATTACGGACCGGGGCCTGCCCTTTGACATCCTCTCCCTGCCGGATCCGGACACGAAGGGCGCTATCATGGAACGTGAAATCGGCGGACTCGGCGTCCATTTTATCCGCAAGATGAGCGACGAGGTAACCTATCGGCGACAAGACGGCTGCAACATCCTTCGTGTCGTTGTTCACAACAAACAGGACTCCGGGTCATGAGCGGGACGCGCGCGACAGCTCCCGGAATCTGCGTGACGCTTGCAGTACTGATGCTTTTCGCCCTGATGACAGCTTCAGCGGCATCAGCCGCGGAACGGACGCTGAAAAAAGCCACCTTCATTCCACTCTGGAGCCCGCAAGCTCAGTTCGCGGGATTCTACACGGCGCTCGACAAGGGTATTTACCGGAAGCACGGCATCGACCTGACCATCATCAACGGCGGGCCGAACTACTCCTCCGCCGAGTATCTGCGCAGCGGCAAAGCGGATTTCGCCGCGCTCTGGCTGACCACCGCCCTGCAGGAGCGGGCCTCCGGTGTGAAGCTGGTCAATATCGCCCAGATCGTCCAGGATTCATCGATGATGCTGGTTACCAGGAAGGCGAGCGGCATCCGGACTCCCGCGGATCTGAACGGAAAAAAAGTCGGTCTTTGGGGAGGAGATTTCGCCATCCCGGCCAGAGCATTTTTCGGTAAATTTCACCTCCGCGTCCAGGAAGTGCCGCAGTCGTATACGGTGAATCTGTTTCTGCGCGGCGGAATCGATGCGGCCTCCGCCATGTGGTACAACGAATATCACACCATTCTCAATGCCGGTATCGACCCGGATGAATTGAAGGTCTTCTTCCTGAAGGACGAGGGGCTGAACCTGCCTGAGGACGGCCTCTACGCCCTGGAAAAAACCGTGAAGAATGATCCCGATCTCGCGGCGGAGTTCGTCAGTGCCTCCCTGGAAGGATGGGAATATGCCTTTGCCCATCCTGATGAAGCCGTGGATATCATGATTAAATACATGCGGGACGCGAAAATCCCGGCCAACCGGATGCACCAGAAATGGATGCTTGCCAGGATGCGCGATCTAATCATCCCCAGGGAGGACAGGAGCGGCTACGGCCGGCTCGGCGAGAGTGATTATGCCGCCACCGTTAAGATCCTTCTGGAGGCCGGCATAATCCCCGTTATTCCGGACTTCCGCGACTTTGCCCGGAGGCCCCATGCCGGCAGATAGAAGCATAGCCTTCCGGCTGATCCTGGTAATCACGCTGAGCGGCACGCTGATCTTCAGCGCGGTTCTCGGCTATAACTACTACCGCTCCCGGCTGGTGCTCCAGAACGAGCTGGAACACAACGCCGAAAACCTGGCCATGTCCTCGGTCAACCGGGTGGAAACCGTGCTCACTTCCGTCACCAAGGTGACCGAAGGGGTTGCCCGCTCCCTGGAAAGCGGCCGCTACAGCCATGAAGAGCTCCTCGGCCTGCTCAGAGCCACCGTAAGGGAAAACAGCGAAATCTTCGGCGCCTGCACCGCTTTCGAGCCTCTTTCCGCCAAGGCCCGGCCGTACGGCCCCTATTACTACAAACAGAACGGGCAGCTCATCTACGACCCCGAAGTCTCCTTCCAGTACCTTCTGCAGGACTGGTACCAGATCAGCCGGGAGCTCGGAAAGACCGAGTGGACCGAGCCATACTACGGTGACAACGGCGCCAACACCCTGATGGCAACCTGCTCGACCCCGTTTTATGAGATCTCGGGCGGCACGAGACGCCTGAAAGGGATCGTCGCTTCTGACGTTTCCCTCGACTGGCTGACCGGGATGGTCGCCTCGATCAAGGTGCTCAAAACCGGCTACGCCTTTCTCCTCTCACGCAATGGGACCATCGTCACCCACCCCTCCAAGGAAATGATCATGAACGAGACCATTTTCAGCCTCGCCGAGGCGCGTAACGACCAGGGACTGCGCGCACTGGGCCGGAAGATGATCCAGGGGAAAAGTGACTTCCTCCCGTATACCGACATAAACGGGAGAAAGAGTTGGCTGTATTATGCGCCGATTCCTTCGGTCGGCTGGACCCTGGCAGTCGTTTTCCCCGAAGCGGAACTGCTTGCCCAGGTGAAAAAATTGAGCCTGACCGATGCGGCCATGGGGCTGACCGGCATCCTCCTCTTGGCGATCGCCGTCGTCTTCATCGCCCGCTCCATCACCACCCCGCTGCAGGCCCTGGCCGGGGCGACGGCCGCCATCGCCAGGGGCGATTTCGAAGTGGAGTTGCCGGCGGTGCGCTCCAACGACGAAGTCGGCACCCTGACCACGGCATTTCAGGTCATGAAAAGTTCTCTCAAGGAGTATATCAGCCGGCTGACCGAGACCACCGCCGCCAAGGAACGGATCGAAAGCGAACTGAACATTGCTCACGATATCCAGATGGGGCTCCTGCCCAAGACCTTTCCGCCTTTTCCCGACCGGCATGAATTCGACCTCTTTGCCCTGATGGAGCCGGCAAAAGAAGTGGGTGGTGATTTTTACGATTTTTTCCTGGTCGATGACACGCATCTCTGTTTCGTGATTGCCGATGTTTCCGGCAAGGGCGTTCCGGCCGCGCTGTTCATGGCCATGTCCATGACCCTGATCAAGGCCACCGCGCGGCAGGGATTCCCCCCCGACGAAATCCTTGCCCGGGTGAACAACGAACTGAGCCGGGACAATGATACCTGCATGTTCGTCACCACCTTTTGCGGGGTTCTGGATACGGAGACCGGGGAACTGGTCTACGCCAACGGTGGACACAATCTGCCGCTGCACCTGAAGAGCGGCAACCGTGTCTCCTGGCTGCCGAAGTCGGGCGGATTGATGGTGGGCGCGATGGAAGGCATCAGCTACCGGCGCGAACAGCTGCTGTTGGAACCGGGCGACCGTCTGTTCCTCTACACCGATGGCGTGACCGAAGCGATGAACGAACAGGAGGAAATCTTTTCCGACCAGCGGCTGGAACGCAGCCTGTCCGCTGTCCTGGGACACGGGCTCAGGGAAAGCGTCGACGGCATCATGGCACACATCCGGGCCTTTAGCGGCACAGCACCCCAGTCCGACGACATCACCCTGATGATGATTCACTATAATGGGACGAAAGACTCACGGAGGTGAGACAGATGGAGGGTCTTAACCGGCTGCTGGAAGTACTTGACGATATTGCCCACGGCCGCTATTCAAACGATGTGATGGAGCTGACGAAGCCGGAAGTCTCCGAGCAGGTACGCACCATCGCGGAGGCCATGGGGCTGATGATGGTGAAGGTGGAGGCCCGCGAATACCGTCTGGAGATGCTGATCCAGGAACTCCGGGAACTGAACGGGCAGGTCCGGCGGAACGCGATCGGCACCGTCTCGGCAATGGCCAATGCCCTTGCGGCCCGGGACCGCTACACCGAAGGTCACACCGAACGGGTGGGTAAGATTGCGGCGCTGATTGCCGTTGAGATGGGACTTAGCGAAGATGAGGCGGAACTGGTGCGGCTGGCGGGGGTCCTGCACGACATCGGCAAAATCGGCTTCTCCGACCGGCTGTTCCTCCCCCACGAAGGGAAAAATCCCGAGGACGTGGTGCGGGAAATCACCCGCCACCCCGCCACGGGCGCCGAAATCCTCAAGGACCTGGATTTTCTCGGTCCCGCCATCAGCTATATTCACTGCCACCACGAACGTCCTGACGGCCGCGGCTACCCGCGGCATCTTCAGGAGCCGGAAATCCCCTTAGGGGCAAAAATAATCGCGGTGGCCGACGCCTACGATGCCATGACCACTGACCGCCCCTACCAGAAGGGCAGGAGTCCGGAGGCCACCCTCGCCATTTTGAAAGGAGGCGCCGGCAGCAAGTGGGACGAAAAGTGCGTGGCGGCCTTCGAGCGGATTTTTCCGGAAATTTCGGCTGACCCGGACAAATAACCAAACATTCGTAGCGACTATTCAGCTGTTCAGGCTCAATACATCATTAGTTTCGAAATAACAAACAACAACAGAAGCTGGAAATTTAACAGGGATATTCAGGATAATCAGGATAAAACCTTCAGAAAGGAACAACCTCAAAAGAATACTTAACAGGATGGGCAGGGTGAACAGGAGACAATCGTAAAGCTTTTTATGTTTAAATCCTGATTATCCTGAATATCCTTGTTAACATTGTTTTTAGATTTAACTCCTGTATATCCTGTCCATCCTG
>JAJZQA010000182.1 GCA_021810985.1 Deltaproteobacteria bacterium | reverse complement strand
TCCCCTGAGAGGTCTGGATAATGCTTCTTAACCCCATTCAGAGGGGGAGGCAAGCTCTTTATCAACAACTAACTAAATTCAAAGACTTTTTTGTTAAAAGGCAAAGAAGTTTTTGACAGTACGGAGTACCTTAAAAGGAGGGTACCATGAAACTGACGTATCGAACGAAAGCATTAAACCACCTCCAAACCCGGGACCGGAATTCAGGGAATCGCTCGCTTGACACGGCTCGCAGGGAGGCACTGCCCATGGTGAAAAAACTATTGGGAACGCTTCTGTGTGTCTCATTCCTCCTGCTGGCGGTTGTGCCGGCCTGGGGATCTCCGGGCCGCATGGCCTTGGCAAATGGAAAACTCCATCGGATCTTGCGGAACGCTTATTCCAATAACGAACTGAGGTACGCAAGGGGGCACGCGGACGGGGACTGGACGTTCCACTCCGAGAGCATAACCCTGCCGGCACTCGCCACTCCGTGGCCTTGTCGCACCTGGATTCCCAAATATGGGACCAATTCAGATGCCGTTGAGACGTTTGCGGCCGAGGGGCTGGCCGTCTTCGACAACAAGATTTTCGTCGCTTTTACGGCCGACGCTGATTGCTCGGATCACAATGCGGGCATGGCTGCCTACGTCGCCGCCTTTGATCTGACTCCGACAGCTGATTATCCGGACGGTCACTGGACCCTGTTCCCTGGCGGGAAGGGTGGTGGCAGTCAGGAAATAGTACAATACAACAAAGTGGCCATAGGCTCGGCTCACACCGACACCCCGGCGAGAGGTTGGGGCAGCGGAGCGGCGATCACCGTATTCAACAATCAGCTGTATGTATTTACCGATAACGGAGTCTATACGAGCGGAAACGGTACCAGCTGGACCTATCACACTGCTCCGTTCACCACCAATGCACAGCATGAGCCGCTGGACGCGGTGACGCTCAACACGCCGGACGGCCAGAGAATTCTCATCGCCTACGGCTACATAAGCGGCCAACACTACTATTACGATCACCTCGACGTGGTGGATTGGAACGGAAAATTCGGCGCGGACTCACAGGCGCATAATTTCAACGGCACCAATGACAGCGGCCTGTACGACCCCAGCGGACACTGGAGGGGGCGTGTATCCCTTTCCGTGGGGACCAAGGCGAAAGGGAATGCCGGGGACAACGAGGATTTGGCAGCCGGCGCGCTGGCCCCTACGGTGCAACTCTTCGGACAGTCAGGCGAGCAGTTTACCACCTCCAACCATAATCCGGCCAGGCACGCGGAGTACGTGTATACCTCGATTGCCGGCGGCTGGGGGACCTGGACATGGGACAGCACCCGCGTTAAATACTTCGACCACGTAAACCCCAGCCTCATGGTCTATCCCTGGTCTGAATTCAAGTGCAATGCCACCTATCCCGCGAGGCAGGCGGTACGACAATACATGGTTCTCCTCGGAGGATTCAAATGGGGTCTTGGAGAGAGCCCGTTCGCTTTTGGTTCCGATTTCCTGGTTCCACAGCACCATGACCTCGTTCCGGCCTGTACATTCGTCGATACCGACGGCAACACCAAACCTACCCCCCCGCCCGCCGGGATCGAAAACGTCACGGAAAGCATCAGCAGGAAGTATTGGACGCTGGTAGGGGTGATTCTGGGCTCGCCGCCTTTCAGCCGCCAGGGAATCACGCAGGAAACCGACCCCATGCTTACCGACCTCTCCGGGGTGGAGTTCAATAAAAGCACGTCGACCACGACAGAAACCACGAGCGAAATGGAGAATACGCTCTCGGTGTCGGTTGGCAGGAAGATAACGGCAGGCCTTTTCGACATGTTCAATTTCAGCAAGAGCTTTGATGCGACCTACAAGCATACCTGGGAGAAGGAGTCCGGGACCAAATCGAGTGTCACGGTAGAGATCTCTGACGAGTTGGGAACGGGCAGGGAAAACCTGGACGTGCTCGGGACGCGCGGCTGGGCGCTCTTCAGTGCGCCCCATGTGTACGTGCAGAACTCGACGGTTTATGGATATGATTACAGGTATGATGCCTCGGTCGGGGGAACGCTGCTGATCGACAGGAACACAGGCTACCAGCTGGACCTTCAGACGGTTTCCGTTTCCGGTAAGGGCCGCCCCGACTATGTGCTGGAGGACTTTGATTTGCGCGATCCGGTCTCGAAAACAGCAGAGTACCCGGATGGCACCAAACCATGGTTTCAGGGCATGGGATCGTTCAACTACAGCGACATCTACGACCGCCCCGAGTCCCTCGATTATTGGATGGCGCCGAAAAATCTCGCCACCGGCGAGGTCTTGAACTGGCAAAACGACGCCCGCTGGGAAACAAGGGCCGGAGACGGAGGCACGACGTGGTATCCGTGCAAATCAACTACCTCTACCTGCACCACCGACGTACTGTCCACCAGCTCCAGCAAGAGAACCATAAGTTACACGCTGGACACGGAAAGCATGACCGGCTCGGGACACACGAACGAGGTCGAGGTCAATGTGGGAGCAAGTATGGGGGCCGAGGTCGGCCTCAAGGGCTTCTCGGTGGGGGTCGAGAACAGCATCTCGGTCGGCTACGACGGGAAGTTCAGTTGGAACACCAAGACCACCACGGGAGTCGGAACAACGGTGGCAGCGTATGCGATGACTCCGGCCTGCTCGGACCCGAAGTGTTTTGACCGCCTGAGAATCCGCACATACTGGCTGCACCCGACGGCAAGCGCTGCCGCGGATGGTAAGGTGCCATGGCTTCCGACCGCTTACAGCAGCCAATTGCCCTGGTGCCTCACCTGGAAAATCAGCAAAGCCTGTCATGTGGGAGAATACTGCGATGACGGGCTCCTCGGCGCGGCGCTCGCTCCTCTCACTGCGACCGGCAGCGGTATCAGCGGCACCGCACCGGCCCCTGACAATGCATTTGGCCGGATCGTCAACGGAAGCGGCGGGGAAGAGAACGGCGAACCGTACAGCCACTACTTTGTCCAGGGTGGTCACCTGAAATGGGTGAACGAAGAAGGAGGAGAACAGCGGATCCCGATGAGCGCGGACGACTTCCTGCCGACAAAAGGTGCCTCTATCGAAGTTGCCGGCGGTTCGTGGTCCTCATCCGGGAACGGCTCCTGGAAACGCAACGGGGACAGCTGGACGTTCCAGTCCAATCCCGGCGCCAAGCCTCGTGTGACCCTGAGTCTTGACTTCGGTTCGGCCACCTATGACCTTGCCATTCAGAAGGCCGATCTTAACGGTCGCATCCTTGCCGGCGTCACCAATGCACGATTGGTGCTTGGGGTCAATGAGCGGTACAAGTTTTACACGGTCCTGAACCATGAGATCGATATCAGCTGGCAGTGGAGCAAGCCGCCCGTGGACGACCTCACTACGCATGTGACCTCGTTCCAGGGACGCTACGACAGCACCAACAAAGCAGGAAACATGTCGATTGCCGGCACCCTGCCGGCTGAACTGCCGGCCTTCGGTGATATGGAAATCAACGTAAACGGCCATCCATTGGTCGCTCGCCTGATTACCATGGATGGCTTCCAGCAGGCCTTCGAAAGCGGGGGGGTCTTCAAGTATGCAAAGGAAGGACTGATCCTGGACATAGACTTCGGAGAGAAGACCTGGTCTGCGACCTTCAATCAAAAAGCATTCCATAGCCTGCTGGCACCGCGGTGGGGGAATCTGCGCGCGCGGATCGTCGTGGGTGGCGTTCCCTGGCTAACAGAAGACAATGCGATTGTCGACTATTCCGCGAACCTGAAGCTCCGCCGCTAATCCGGATTTCAGGCGAAGTTACGTGATGAATGAAAGGAGGAAATTTTTATGAAAAGGTCGTTCCTCGCTTTGCGCTCGTTGGTAGTTCTGTCGGTGATGATTGCTGTTTCTGCTTTTACGGCGTATGCGCAACCGCCCGCGCTGAAAATCCCGGTCGCACAAGGCCCCGTAAAGCAGGTCAACCCGCATTTCAGTACCCAGGCCACAACCTACAGCGACGGTACAGTATTGGAGCGGGCAGCCATCCACGGTCCGCCAAAGCCGCCCCCGGGCTTCCTCAAGCGGGCAACGGCTCTGCTCCCCTCCCCCATTCCGGAAATGGGTGTGAACGCACTCTCGGACGTACCGGCCTTCACCTGGGTTTTTGGCTGTTCGGCGGTGTCCGGCTCAATGATTGCCGGATACTTCGATCGAACCGGCTTCCCGGATCTCTATACGGGAGCCACCAATGGCGGGGTCATTCCTTTAGTGGAAGATTCCTCCTGGGGAAGATGGACTGATAACACGGGGGACAACTATCCCAACAATCCGCTGATCGCCTCCCATCAGGGACTGGATGGCAGAACTGACTATGGCTCCATCGACGATTACTGGGTCACGTATTTGAGCAGCAGCAAGGACCCCTATATTACGGGTCGATGGACGCAGCATGCCTGGGGGGATGCGGTTGGGGATTACATGAAGACGAGCCAGTCCGCCTTTGGCAATGTCGACGGCTCCACTTCGTTCTACTATATCAATTCGGCGACTCCGCTATCCTGCCAAGACATGGAAGCGGGCGGCATCGCAACCAGAGACGGGACTTACGGGAGAAAGCTCTTTTACGAAGCTCGGGGCTACAGGGTAACCGACTGCTACACCCAAATGACGGACAACAAGCACGCGGGAGGCTTCTCCTTTGCCCACTACAAGGCGGAGATCGATGCAGGCCGTCCCGTGCTGCTCAACCTCGAGGGTCATTCCATTGTCGGCGTCGGTTATGACGATGCAGCGAATCTGGTCTACATTCACGATACCTGGGACAACGACGCCCATCCCATGACCTGGGGCGGCAGTTACTCAGGAATGGGCCTCTGGGGTGTGAGCATCGTCAACCTTACGTCAACGTCAGGGAACCCCGACATTTCCGTTTCGCCCGCTTCCTATGACTTTGGCACTGTCAGCGTCCAAACCACAGCCACGCAAACGTTCTCCATCTCCAACACCGGTACAAGGAGCCTAATTGTCGGCACCATCACCGTCAGCGGTGCTGACTTCAACCTCGGAACGGACAGTTGTTCCGGCATGAGCGTAGCCCCTTCATCCAGCTGCACGGTTCAGGTGGCATTCACGCCAACCGCGGTTGGATCCAGATCGGCGACACTGAGCATTCCGTCCAACGACCCTGATGAGAGCACGGTAACCGTCGCTCTCACCGGCAGCGGGGCGGACCTTCGGCCAGACCTTTACGTCGCGTGGTCAAACGTCTCCAAGAGTGGCCCCAAAAAGGGCCTCTACTCCGTCAGCGGCGCCTTCACCACCACGAATGGGGGCTCAGCGAGCGTCAGCAATGTTACGGTGAACTTTTACCTTTCTGACGATGGCGTATACAACTCCGGCGACAAGCTGGCCGGAACGTACAAGTCCAAGATCCTCGCCGCGGGTGCCAGCAAAACCACGACCGTTCGCTTCATCAGCGCCGCGGACCCGACAGGGAAGTTCGTAATCGCCGTAATAGACCCTTTGAACAGCATAACTGAATCGGATGAAAGCAATAACTCCGCGGCTGCCTCCATCCCCTAGACTCTGTCGATTGACCTGGTGCCTGACAGGCGGATGTGCCTGCCGCGGCATGGCCTCCTAAGTTCGTCCAGTCAGCACAAAGACCTGCCAGGCTTTGAAAACCTGGCAGGTCTGGCCGACACAAGCATATGGGGTGCAC
>JAJZQA010000181.1 GCA_021810985.1 Deltaproteobacteria bacterium | reverse complement strand
CGCCAGCGCCTTCTCTACCGCCTCGTCTATCAAAGCCGCAACTTCCTTGTCGATCGCTTCCAGTTCCGCTGCCGTTACCAGACCGGCCGCGGTCGCCTTGGCCGCGAAGATCTTCAGGCAGTCACACTCTTCACGCTGCCGCTTCACTTCGCCAGGAGCTTTATAGGTCATTGCGTCGCCTTCGAAGTGACCGTAGAAACGGTTGGTCTTGCACTCCAGAAGGGTCGGTCCGCCACCTTCACGCGCACGCTTGATCGCTTCCCCAGCCGCTTCATACACCGCGAACAGGTCGTTGCCGTCCACCGTCACGCCCGGCATGCCGAAGCCCGCGGCACGATCGGCGATGTTCGGCGTCGGCACGTTGTATTTAACCCCGGTGGATTCCGCATAGCCGTTGTTTTCGGCCAGGAAGATCACCGGCAGGTTCCAGACATTGGCCAGGTTCATGCTCTCCAGGATCGTTCCCTGGTTGGAGGCGCCGTCCCCGAAAAACACCACCCCTACGCCATTGGTCCCCTTGAATTTCGCCGCCAGCGCCGCCCCGCAGATCAGCGGGCCACCGGCGCCGACGATCCCGTTCGCGCCCAGCATCCCCTTGTCCAGGTCGGCGATGTGCATCGAACCGCCCTTGCCGCCGCCGGTCCCGGTCGACTTGCCGAAAATCTCCGCCATCATTCCAATGATGTCCACGCCCTTGGCAATACAGTGTCCATGGCCGCGGTGCGTGCTCGATATCCGGTCTTCATCAGTCAGGTGCAGGCATACGCCGGTCGCTACCGCTTCTTCACCCGCATACAGATGGACAAACCCGGGTATCTTGCCGGTCGCAAATTCCACGTGCACTCGCTCTTCGAATTCGCGGATCTCCTTCATGATCCGATACGCCTTCAGAAGATCTTCTTTCTTCAGCTCACTCATCTCGTTTCCTCCTTGGTATCTCGTGCTGCTATCGTTGCCTTCATTTACCCTCTCCTTCGACTACTGCTCCGTTACTCAATCCCAGTTTGATTCCGTTTTCATAACAGTGTCCTTGCATCTGAAAATCCACAAACACCCGATTCTTGACCGCCTGATCCAGGGCTTTCGAAATATTCACGATGACCGGCCCGGTCGTTTCCAACCAGACTTTCAGCGTGTCGTTCTCAACGAATTCGAGCTCACGCTCTCCATCGAGCGCCATGGTCCCGGAGGATGAGGCAATTGTCTGCACCTCCCCGCGACGGATTTCTTTCAGACTGGCAATCCCGACGGGCACCATCAATCCGGGGGCAATCGGAGCAGTAACCGTCATAATTCCCTCACCAGGCGGAACCAGACTCAAGTGCAAGCCATAGGGAGAACAACGGCTCACCGGGCGGACAAGTCCGGCAATCGAGGAAAGCCCGACCGCATCCGACTCGGCAAATGCTACAAAGAGCTCCTTAAGACTTTCCGCCTGCCAAAGAGCCTTCGTTCCTACCCAACTAGTAGAAGAATGGCACATGTCCACCAGGGCCACATCTTCGCGCAGTCCGTTTTTGTTCACATGGAGGATCTTGCTGCGCGAACAGACATCACTGATCGCGACCCGCTCCATTGCCACCAGTCCAGCGGCCAAACCGGCAATGGTGGCTTCCCTGATCTCGGGAAACGCATTGTTTGTTCCGGTGGAAAGTGTGACAAGCGGAACGTCCCCACAATTTTTTGCAACAAGACGATGGGTGCCGTCGCCACCCATCACGACGATGACACTGACACCCTGGTTCACCATGAGTTCGATGGCCCGCAGCGTATCAACCGGAGAATCCTCAATGGGCATCTCCAGGAAATGCACTTCAGGCATTGACTCGGGCTTCCCATAACGTCCGTGTTGAAGCGAGTGCATGATCTGGCACGCTACCCCGGCCACATCGGGCATCATGAAAACTTCGCCTACCCCCAAAACACCGAGGGCACCCAGGAGGCGAAAGACCATGTTGCATTTCTCGGTATTCTGGAATACCGATGCCTTGGCAACGAGGCGCCTCACATCACGTCCTGATGCCGGATTAACCAGTACACCTACCGAAGGTTTTGTCTGTCGCATGGATTTCATATTTTCCTCAATAAAAACAAGGAATTTGTTCTTCTTGAGCTATATAAAAGCACAACGCATGCCACCGAACGGTTCGAGAAAAGCACTGCGACGAGCCGCAAAAAGCAATCAAACAAAAAAACCTTTTGATTTCGGCAGGTTATTCTTGAATCATTTTCTCACAATCTTCTTTATTCAATGGCACATAGACAGATCAGGGCACGGAAGCAGGTAAATTGATGCTGTCAGGAGGATTGCCGCGGCGGGAAATGTTACAAATGTTCTTTGGGACAATGAGACACTTGTCGCAGGGATAATCATGGCCGCGACAATCAGATCTTCGAGGCACCTTGAACAGTGCAGAGCAGAAAAAAGGGGGCCGCCACACTCTCAGGAATATCCGGATAATGTGGCGGCCCCAGCGATGAGAAACTCCCTCAGACCGAAAAGGACAGTGCGCGCGTATTGTTTATTTTGAAACGGTACAGCAGCCTGAAACCACCCCAAGGGTATCCGCTACGACACGGAAACAGAAACAGTGAGAGCGGCAATTGCCACGAAAATGTTTTCACCGCTCCCCAGTTCCGGAACCTCCAGCCCCCGGGTCATCATCCCTCCGGAAACGATCTCGAGTTTTTTCGTGCCGAAGGGAACAGCGGCGAGCACTTGTTCACCGTCGATTTCTTCTGGCTTGGGACAGGCAATCTTCACCTGGACATGCATCGCATTGGGGTTTTCGAGCGCGAAGATTTCAAAAAGACCGCAGAGGCAGCTCCTGGATACAGCGTCTTTCACCGCCCGGCAGGCTGCCTTTGTCGCGTTGCCGCCATGCAGGTCGGTTCCGTACCCGAGTTCAACGATATATCTCTTCAAAGCCATGGCGTTCTCCTTTTTCGTCAGATCCGCTAGAGCGGTATTCTATAGTAGTGCCTGATGCCTCTGCACCAAAACCTTTTGGCCGCTAGTCGACTGTTTCCAGGCCGGACAGAAAATCCTCTACCAGCCGTTCGAAGATTTCCGGCGCCTGCGCATGGACCCAGTGGCCGGCAGCGGCAACCGTGGCTAGTTCAGCACGCGGAAAGTACTTTTTGATACCCGAATAATCCGCGGGTCCAATATAATCGGAGTTCCCGCCCCGGACAAAAAGGGCCGGTTTGTCAAAGTGCCCCTCCCAGTCAGGCGCCGCGATGATTTCACGGTAGTTCTCATGGAGAACCTTCAGGTTCATTCGCCAGCGCAACACTCCGGACGGGGTGGTAGTGAGATTTTTCAGCAGAAATTCAACGACCGACCGGTCTGAGAGACCTTTTTCAAGCTCCTGGCGGACCTCGCTTCGCCGGGAAAACCTGTCGAGGGGAATGGAAGTCAACAACGTAAAGACTTCTGCATGGGAAGGGGGGTAGGCTCGTGGAGCGATATCAACCACAATCAGTCTTTCCACCAGGTCCGGATGGGTCAGCACAAAGTGCATGGCCACCTTGCCACCCAAAGAATGACCCAGCAGATGCGCCGGGCCGAGGGAGTGTTCAGCCATGAACTGTTTGAGGTCTTCCGCCATCAGGGCGCAGTTGAATGCGGCACTGTGGGGAGAATTACCATGGTTGCGCAGATCGACGGTAAACACCCGGAAGCCGCGGCATAGTTTTTTGCTCAGGGAGCGCCAGTTTTCCCCTGACCCGAACAGTCCGTGCAGGATTATCAGCGGGTGGCCTGCCCCACAGCTTTCAAAATGAAGACGCATAACTTTTTCTACCGGAAACTTCGCACCCAGCCTGATTGCTGTCTTGGCAGACTATCAGCCGCCACAAGCGCCAACCGGCGAGGGCTAGTTTCAGAGGTTTGAGACCTGCCTGCTGACACCCGGCACTCCGCAGCCCTGCCAGGTACCGCGCCGGCCAAGCTCATTGATGATCGCGTACCACATCTGATTGTTTTTCAGTTCCCAGCGGGGAGCAACCAGCAGGTCGAGCGGCGCCGAACCGTACAACCTCTGGATCGCAATGGTCGCGGGGATCCGCTCCAGGAAATCGCAGACCGTTGCGGTATATTCTTCCCGGCTGACCGGTTGATACTGTCCTTTTTCGTAGAGTTCCGCCAGCCTGGTACCCCGCACAGCATGGAGTTGATGGATCTTCAGCGAGTCGATGGGGAGACGGGAGACAAGCTCGGCCGCCTTCAGGAAAGCGGCGCGCGTTTCCCCGGGAAAACCGTAAATGAGGTGCGTACAGATGTCGATCCCGCGTCCGGCAACCCGCTCGACAGTTTTCAGGTATTCAGCCAGGCTATGCCCCCGGTTCATCCACTTCAGGAGATCGTCATCCATGGATTGCAGCCCCAGTTCGACACAGACATAGTGGTTGCGCGCAAGTTCCGCAAGCAGGGAGAGCGCATCATCTCCCAGTGCATCAGGCCTGGTCCCGACCGAGATACCAAGCACATCGGGGTTGGCCAGCGCCCGGCAATACATGTCTCGAAGCTTCTCCACCGAGGCATAGGTATTGGTAAACTTCTGAAAATAGATGATGAACTTTTCGCTCCGCAAGCGGCGACGATGGTAGGCCATTCCCTCCCCGATCTGTTGCTCCAAGGGAATGACCGCCTGGGTCCCGCCGGGAGAAAAGGAGGCATTGTCGCAGTAGATGCAACCGCCGGTTCCCTTGGTCCCATCACGGTTCGGGCAGGTAAAGCCGCCGTCCACATTGACTTTGCTGACGCGCAGACCAAAACGCCGACGCAGATAGGATCCGTAGGAATTGATCTGGAGATCCTTGTGGATGTATCCGTGAAACATGATTACTCCGCTGCAGACATTTTCAATAGGTCATCGATGTGGTCCGGTTATTCGATGACCCCTTCCAGGGGGCTCGACGCCGTTGCATACAATTTTCGGGGAATACGCCCCGCAAGAAAAGCGAGACGCCCCGCCCTGACCGCCAGGTTCATGGCCTCTGCCATGGCAATGGGCTCCTGAGCGCCGGCAATGGCGGTATTCATCAGGACGCCGTCGCAGCCGAGCTCCATGGCAAGTGCCGCATCGGAGGCGGTTCCGACGCCGGCATCAACAATCACCGGGACCTGCACCGCTTCCATGATGATCCGGATATTGTAAGGATTCCGGATTCCCAGTCCGCTGCCGATCGGCGCACCAAGGGGCATGACCGCGGCGCAGCCCAGGTCCTCCAGTTTCTTGCAGACAATCGGGTCATCGGAGGTGTAGGGCAAGACGGTAAAGCCTTCCTTGACGAGAATCTGCGCTGCCTTCAAAAGTTCCTCGTTATTGGGAAAGAGGGTCTTTTCATCCCCCAGCACCTCCAGCTTGACAAAATCGGAGAGTCCCGCCTCCCGGGCCAAACGGCAGGTACGCACCGCCTCATCCGCCGAATAACACCCAGCCGTGTTGGGTAGCAGAGTATATTTTTTCAGATCGAGATAATCGAGCAGCGATTCCTTGTTCCGGTCTGAGATGTTTACCCGCCTCACCGCAACAGTTACGATATCGGCTCCCGAGACCTCGATCGCCTTGGCCATCTGGGCGAAATCCGCATATTTTCCGGTTCCGACCATGAGCCGTGAGCGGAACTCCCGGCCGGCAATTTTCAAGGTGTCATTCTGTGGTATCATGTCTGCACTCCTTTTACCCTCCCC
>JAJZQA010000180.1 GCA_021810985.1 Deltaproteobacteria bacterium | reverse complement strand
CTCCCTGTTGCGTGCAGCCAGTTTGCCGCGTGTCCCCTTCCACTGCTTCAGCAGCAGGTACTTCCCGCGGCGAAACAGGACTCGCACTCGATTTCGCCGAAGACGTCTTTGACGAAACCTTTTGCCTGTGTGTGCGCACCATTACGCACTTTCTCACCGACGGCGATGGCCGCGAGCATTTCCTGCATGGTCGCGCCGGCTTTTTCCGCTTTCTTGCGGTGGTACTCCATACAGGGTTTGCAGTTGACCGCATAGGAGGCACCGAGCGCAACCAGTTCCTGCAGTTTTTTATCCAGAATTTCCATGGTTTCTCTCCCTACGTGTAAAATGTGTTGACAATTTTCCCCTTGATACGTCGAATCCGCGCCACCCCAGTGGCGCGCTTTTGCCTCACCGCCGCACTTCCGGTGCTCCTCGAGCAATGTACCGCGCCGGTAAGCTGACAAAATTGCGCGCCATCTTTTTCCCTTTGTGGTACAACCCATTCAGATACAATCACATCCGGCACATTCCGTTGTTTCGAGTGCGCACCGCATGAAGCTGCTCTACCCATAGACGAACAGAATATGAAAAGGATACAGACTTTTGAACAATTTCCCTGCGCATGTCGTGAAAACCGGGGGGAAGGGGAGAACGTAACATGGGGTCTGGCTGCCATGAGGAACATAAGCTTACTTTTTCTGAAATTCATGAGATCTATCAACTGAAGATCGTCCGTTACCTGGCAAATCTGATTGATGAGTACGAGGCCGAGGACTTGGCCCAGGAGGTGTTCGCGAAGGTGGAACGGAGCCTGGAGACATTCAGAGGAGAAGCCCGCGTCTCAACCTGGATCTACCGTATCGCCACAAACCTCGCTATCGACAGGATCCGCCACTGTACATTGCCGTTTGTGGACCCGCTCTATCGGGTCGAAACAGCGATTGATGTCGATGAGAAACTCGAGGACAGAAACATCTGGACGGGCGAGAGGCCGTATTCCGCTGAGCAGAGGCTCATTCGCGGTGAAATGACTGAATGCATTAGAAGATGTCTTGAAAACCTTCCCGAGGCTTTCCGCATCGTTTTAATGCTCAGTGAGTCGGAGGGGTTCAAAAACAAGGAAATAGCTGAAATCATAGGTGTAACTCTCGAAACGGTAAAAATTCGATTGCATCGGGCACGGACCCTGCTGAGAAAAGAAATCGAAAAAAATTGCAGAGTGTACCGAGATGAACGGAATGAACTGGCATGTGAGCCGTCAGAAGAATTTTCCAGAGGAAAGAATAACTCTTCTGAATAGGAACAGTGCCTTTTCGACGCGAGAGGACCTACCGCGGCGGAGGTAAAAAAATTACCTTGAAAACAGCAGCGTGCCACGATGTCGGGTATGCTCTTGCTTGTGTTCAGTCCCCACTCGACTGCATGCCCGATGATCCATTTTTATCCAAGCTGCTCTTGATCTCTTCCGCGGCTGTCTGTAACTGCTCCACCAATAGCCGCAGCTTTTGAGTGCAGCTTCCTGATGACAAGGGAGCAAGCTGGGAGCCGCACACTGTGTAGAACCGGCATTCGCAGCAGAGACGATGTTCGATAAAGTACGCTGACGTGGCGACACTTTCCGCTTTCAGCAGCTCTTGAACCAGATAGTGCGCATGGTCACTCGCCCCGGCAAGAGAACCGGCACAGATGCGAAAGTTGCCCGGTGTCAGCCCAAAGCGATTCATTGCCGGGGATCGTTCGTTGCGAACCGCTGCCAGCAGAATGTTTTCGAACGGCTCGATCCGTACGTTCCAATGAGTTTCCCGAAGGTATCTGACCGCCAGTTCACGTGCCGCTTCATAGGACCATCCACACTTGAACAGAGATTCGAGATCCAGACGGGCGCGCGCGCCGAGCCGGCCCAAAACGGAAAGGTTTTCGAGCAACGCTTCCGGGGCATCGAACAGAACCACTTCCACCCTGGGGTCGGAAACGATTTTTGCCCACAGGTTCAGGCGTTCCACCTGGTCCCCAGGCACGAAAATTCTGACTCTCTCCGCTCCCGTTTGAAGCAGATTCTGAAGCCGGGAGGGGAATTTCAATGGCTGTCCGTCTTCGGTCGGCAGTAACCAACATTCCAGCAGTTCGTCACCGGACACGAAGCTCGGCGCTCCGCCAGGGTCGACCCCGGCATAGACAACCGACTTTAAACTTTTCCGCCTCTTGGGAGGCAGGATACGCCGTGCTTCACTGCGTGCAGCCATTGCTTCAAAGAGCATTTTGTAGGATTCGCAATGTGCAGTCCGGTCGAGTATGTCGCCGGTATTCAACGCGGCATCGTCGGGGCATCCGCCATTGCAGATGATGAAGAATTCGCATCCCGCGCATGCTCCGGCGGCAAGATGCCCGGTACGGAGCAGCAGCTTTTTCCGCTCCTCGCTTTCTGAAAGCAGGGAGGAGATCGACCGGGTGCGCAGATTCCCGTAGATTGCGCCCGAGTCCAACCGGCGACCGCAACCGGACAGGTTGAGCTCGGAGTCGACCCCAATGTGCGACTCATGGCAGCGCCCCATGAACCCGCATTGCAGTCGAGGTATGCCTTTCCGGCCTGCGTCGAACCACGCGGCCAGACCTGCGAAAGGCGATATATGGGATTCGCGGCCGGAGTCCTCCCACGCTTCGTACGCAGCGACAAGAAAGCGGCCGGCCTCTTCCGCGGAGACCAGCAAATCAGTATTTTCCGTGGCTCTTCCTTGCGGGTAGACAAGATTGAACTGAAATGACGGTTCTGTTTCACTAATGGATGCGCATGCGTTGAGAATCCCGTAAACCCTTTTTCCCTGCTCCACCGCGGGACGGGTAACGAGGAAAATTGCGCCGCCGTAAACCTCGGCCTTTTCAAGAAGCTCACGGTTTTGCACCCATGCCGGGAAAGCGTCTTCGCCAGCGGCTGTGCAGCGGCCACTCTCGATGGGGTCGACCGATGAACCCACGTGAATATCATAACGGCGCACGACCGTGATCACGTCCGCCGGAAAGGCAATCAGGTTCGACTGCATGGAAAATTTGATGGGAATCGAAAGTTGCAGCAAGCGCAGGCAGGCTTTCTCGAGAAACTCCGCTCCGAGCAGGGTTGGCTCACCACCATGGAAGGTAAAGTGCAGCCGCTCGATTCCTGCCTCTTTGATGTACTCCTCGATCCGGTTCGCCAGAATTTCGAAATCTTCCGGAGTCACCGCGGCTTTTTTGCCAACAGCGGAACAAAAAAGGCAACCGGCGTTGCACTCATCGATCCCCTTGAAGATGATGGTGAGCCCCGAGAGCCTGCGGTCGCCTCCCGGTTGGGCCGAATAATGTCTTTGCTCGTTCGTGCCGCACTTTTCGGCCATGCTACGCGTACCTCCTGTAGGTGTGGGCGGCACACCCGCCCGAGCAGCGCTTTCGCTTCAGGTGCTTGCAGCCGATGCACTCGGGGAGCGCTCCGGTGCTGTAGAGAGGATCGAAAAACTCCTCAAAGTACCGGCCAAGCTCGAACGAATCGCGGAAATCAGTAATGGAAACGCTTTTGCTCAGAGTTGCGAGCGGGAAGCAGACCCAGGCGGTGAGATCGACCCCCACATCGATGGCCGGGCCGCAGCTTGCCTTGAAATCCGCGCCCCAAGTGTAGAGCAATCCCAGTTGTTCCGGTGTGAACATGCAGAGTGTGAAGCCACAGTCGAACCCGATCCGGATGTTGTGGGAATCACAGCGTTCGGCGAGAGCCATAACAAGCGGGGCAACTTTGCGGTAGTCCGCTATGGGGACAAACTCGCTTGCTTGTTCGGCCAGCGGAGCCGCTATTCCGAGCCGAATCTCCCGCATCAAGCCGTACTGCGTGATGAGATCGGCGAGGAAGCTCAGATCCTGGTTGAGCGAATGGATATTGAAACTCAGGCAGCAGTGCTCGGGCAGCCGGGAGAAGAGGTGCTGCTGGGCTGTACTTTCCGCTGCTGAGGTGATATCCGGGTGGTTAGTGTTAACGACCAGCCTGAGATTGGCGGTCGAACGGGCAGGAAGTTTTTCTATTTCGTCAACCGCCTTCTCGGACCAGACACCATTCGTAAATACCTTGGCACAAAAGCCGGCGGCCCACGTCTGTTCAATGAGGCGTGCGAAGTGAGGATGCAGGGACGGTTCGCCCCCGAGGATTCCCACGATCTGTTCTTTTTTTGACGCAAATTCGAGCGCACGGTCGAAGTTCTCAACGGAAATAAAGGAAGTGTCTAGTTCCCCCTCAGCATTTTCCGGAGAGTTGCTGATTCGGCTCGCCGCGAAACAATAGGGGCAGCGTCTGTTGCAGACGCTCGTGATCAGTATGTTCATCCATTCTTTCCAGACTGTCAGGCAATGCTGCTCAATAACAATTCAGAGGACCTGCCGTTGGCGTCGTTGCCGCAATCAGTTGCGATGCTTTAACGGGACTGGTTGGAGTAATCAGCCCAGTTACTGTAGTAATTGCTGTAATTGGAGTGGTTGGAGTAGTCGCTCCAGTTGCTGTAGTAGTTGTTGTAGTTGGAGTGATTGGAGTAATCGCTCCAGTTGGTGTAATAGTTGCCGTACCCAACCACGAAGCGATTATTTTGTGAGAGGTCCGCAAGCGTCGGATTGTGGTTTGGCCCAGCGGGTTTTGTCAGGGCTTCATGGACACGGCTGCTGCGTAGCTGCGCTTCCGGTGCCGGGCTTCCGGTGACTGCCTGGCTGTTGCTTGCCGTCGCCAGAAGTGCCACGGTAACCGCAAGAGAAAAGTTGCCGATCCGCTTCACCATTTTTTCCTGTTCGTCATTCATTCGGCAATCCCCTTATCAAAGGAATTCAGACGTTATGTGAGTGCAATTTAGCACATTATGTTTGCCTGTCAAAGAGTTATTCCGGGAATCTGAGCAGTTCTGGCCCGGCCGGGCTTTTCACCTTTCCTTGGCTGCTCCTTAAGAATGCATCTGTGACCTAGTAAGGTACAGATTGCCTCGGCGCTGACGAAGACTCCGGGGAGGCGGGCAATTTCCAGTGGCATGCTGTTGACAGACATGACATTGGTTTGACGGTATACTTGTAGTAAAAAGATCTCTGCTTGTTCGGGTTGCCAAAAATGGAGAATTTGGCCATGTTTCAGTATCCCGGATCTGGAATTTGAGTTATGTATGGACTGATATCGTCTGATAATCAAACATGACAAGGAGGCCCCCATGGCCGACTGCTGCAATCATAAACATGAGAAAGAACATCAACATGATCACGACCACGATCACGAAGATGAGCATAAGCATGAAAATGAACACAACCACGACCATGCTCACGAGCACAATCACGATCACGAACATGGGCCGTGCTGCTCTGCTCTGCCGCCGACGCTGGACCGCCTGGCCGGACAGGAGAAAGTAGCGGAAGGTATCAAAACCGCAATCCGCATCATGCAGATGGATTGCCCGATTGAAGAAACCCTGATCCGCACCAAGTTGAACCGTATGTCTTCGGTCAAGAGCATGGAATTCAATCTGTTGCAGCGGGTGTTGACGATCGTACATGATCCGGACGCCCTGGAAGAGATTCTGGCCGCGGTACGCTCCCTCGGCTTTAAACCGGAACTGGCCAGTGCCGACAAGTCCTTACCCGAAGCAGTGACGAAGAAACCCTGGTGGCCTTTGGTTCTGGCCGGCGCAGCGGCAATTGCCTCGGAGGCGGTCGGTTGGCTGGGCATGGCCGAGTGGATGTCC
>JAJZQA010000179.1 GCA_021810985.1 Deltaproteobacteria bacterium | reverse complement strand
AAAATATCCGGTTTGTGCAGGGGGCCGGTTTCCTTTGTCTGGAAATATACCGATTGGTATAAAACGCGCTTGACATAAATATACCGCTTGGTATATTTAGCGGTATCAATGCCGATACGGAGGTTTTTTTGGGAAAAGCGGAAGAAACCAGACAGGCAATCATCGAAAAAGCGGCCGTTATTTTCAACAAAAACGGCTATCAGCGCACTTCCATGGCGATGCTCTGCGATGATCTGGGATTGAGCAAGGGGGCCATTTACGGCCATTTTGCCGACAAAGACGCCTTGGCGGTCGAAGCTTTCCTGCACAGTGTCCGGCATGTTTCCGAGCGGGTCAGGGAAAGACTCCGGCCCTGTCAGGGAGAGGTCAGCAGGTTGCGGGCCTTTGCGGCGACCTTTCTCGATTTTTTCGAGGAGACCGTGCAGAAGGGCGGCTGCCCGATTCTCAATACCGCTGTCGATTCCGACGATGCCCATCCGCGGCTGCACGAAGAGGTGCGCCGGGTCCTGACGGCCTGGGAGGGGCGGCTTGTCGCGATGGTGGAGGCGGGCAAGGAAAGCGGTGAGATCCGCCTTGATGCTGATGCTTACCTTTACGCCACAACTTTTATTGCCCAGATCGAGGGCGGGATTTTGCTGGCGAAAACCATAGGGGATAAAAAATACCTGGAGCGTTCGGTGGACGGCATAAATCTGCTCATCGACCAGATGGCGACGGGTAGGGACCGAAACGACACAGTTATACCAATTCTAGGAGGCTAGTATGGGACTGATCACAATTGATGAGAGCACGTGCCGGCGCTGCGGGTTTTGCGCCCGGGCCTGTCCGGTGGGGATCATTGCATTGGGAGAGGGTTTTCCGACCACCGGTTTCCCGGCCACGATTGAAAAGATCGAAAAGGGCTGCATCACCTGCGGCCACTGTGTTGCCGCCTGTCCGGCCGGGGCGCTCAGCCACTGCCGCATGAAGCCGGAAGAGTGTCCGCCCCTGGAGCCCGGCTGGCGGCTGACCCCGGAGCAGGTCGGGCAACTGGTCAAGGGCCGCCGCTCGATCAGGAATTTCCGCAAAGAACCGCTGAAGCAGGACGTCATCGAACAACTTATGGATATCGTACGCTATGCGCCGACCGGCATGAACACCCAGACGGTTTCCTGGAAGGTGATCCTGGACGAGCAGGAGATACAGTTCCTCTCCCTGGCCGTGATCGAATGGTTGCGCACCCTGGAGGGAGAGCAGGTGCATGGCGTGAAGGGGATGCTGAAGGCCTGGGAAAAGGGGCGCGATCCGATCCTGCGCAAGGCGCCGGCCCTGATCATTGCCCATGGGGCCGTTGATGATCCGATGGTTTCTGCTTCTGCCACCATCGCCCTCGCGACCCTTGATCTGGCGGCGCTTCCCTTCGGACTCGGCACCTGCTGGGCCGGTTTTCTCCACCAGGCGGCCCTCAACTCACCCGGTGTTGCCACGGCCTTGGGTTTACCGGCTGGTCAGCGCATGTACGGTGGCGTAATGATCGGCTACCCGGAATTCGAATATTCACGAATTCCGCTGCGTAACCAGGCGAAGGTTATCTGGGGATAAATGGGTTGTGCACTCGTAGGGGCAGGCACGGGGGCCTGCCCTACAAAAACATAGAATATTACCAAGTTTCATAAGGAGCAGTACCACCATGACAGAACAGAACTTTCACCGTTTCGGCGGTGCCAGCCGTTACGTGCTGGACGAAGAACTGGCCAAGATCGTCAATGTTTCGATGGCCCTGGAGATGCCGCTGCTCCTCAAGGGGGAGCCGGGCACCGGTAAGACCATGTTGGCCCACGCCATTGCCGAGAGCCTCGAGATGCCGCTGATTATCCTCAATGTCAAGTCGAGCATGAAGCTGGTCGAGGCGCTCTACCAATATGACACTCTGACTCGCCTCAACGACAGCCGCTTCGGCGATTCGAGCCGCGATGTGAGCAATATCTCCGAATACATCCGTATGGGCAAAATCGGTCAGGCCTTCGTGGCCGATCAGCGGACCGTGCTCCTGATTGATGAAATCGACAAGGCTGATACCGACTTTCAGGACGACATGCTCGATGTGCTCGATCAGATGCAATTCGATATCATGGAGATCGACCGGACCGTCAGTGCTCGTCAGCGGCCGGTGGTGATCATCACCTCCAATGCCAAAAAGGACCTTTCCGATCCTTTCCTGGGCCGCTGCAATTTCCACCATATCGCATTTCCCGCGCCGGAGATGATGCGCCGCATCATTGCCGTGCATTTTCCCGATCTGTCAAATGACCTGGCTCAGGCCGCCATCAATGCCTTTTACCGGCTGCGACAGCTGGAAGGGGTGGAAAAAAAGCCCGCTACCCGCGAACTCCTCAATTGGATCAGGGCTCTCCAGGCCGATCCGGATTTCCGGATTGAGGCCTTGAGCGACGGGGTGCTTCCTTACCTGGGAGTCCTGTTCAAGAAGAGCAGCGATCTGGAAAAGGCCGGGTTGGTAGCCGCTTCCTGAGAGCGGTAAAGCCGGTCAGGAGATACAGCAATGTTTGTGCCCTTCTTTTATACCCTGCGCGATCGTGGCGTCGCGGTAACGCCCACCGCATTCCTCCGTCTGCAAAAGGCCCTGAGTCTCGGTCTGGTTGCCTCGCTGGACGATTTCTACATCGTGGCGCGGTCGATCCTGGTGAAGAGCGAACGGGATTTCGATACCTATGACCTGGTGTTTGCCGAGTTGTTTGCCGGGGCCGAGGCTTATCCTTCGGAAGGCGTGGTCCTGGATGAGGTGGCCAGGGCGCTGCTCGAGCAGTGGCTGAAGGTTCCAGCCGATCTGGCCAAGGCGCTTGGTCTGAGCGAGAAGGAGCTGCGCCGGCTCAGTGCCGCGGAACTGGAGCAGTATCTCTTTGACCGCCTGAAGGACCAGAAGGCGGTCCATTATGGCGGCCGGAAGTGGATCGGCTCCGGCGGGGTGTCCCCGATCGGCCACTCCGGCAACCGACCCGGCGGGATGCGGATCGGCGGCACCTCCCGGGCCCGTACCGCCAGTAAGGTGGCCCTGGAGAAACGGTACCGCGACTATTCGCGGACCGCTCCCCTGACCCGCGGCCAGATGGGTGAAGCCCTGAAGCGGCTCCGCCACCTGAAGCCGGCCGGGCCGAGGGATGAACTGAGCGTGGAGAAGACGATTTACCAGACCATGCGCAATGCCGGTGAGATAGAAATCGTTTTTGACCGGAGAATGCTGGATCGTCTCAAAGTTCTGCTCCTGATCGATAACGGCGGCTGGTCCATGGAGCCGTATGTGGATACCGTCCAGGCTCTCTTTCATCATGCCCGTTCCCAGTTCAAGGACCTTTCGATCCGCTATTTTCACAATACCATTACCGACCGGGTCTGGCGCGACCCGGAACGGCGCAACAATCCGGAGGCGGTCGAGGAACTGTTGCGTCGCGATCCGGAAACCCGCCTGATCTTTGTCGGTGACGCCAGCATGGCTCCCGAGGAGCTGCTGTACATTGACGGCTCCATCATGCTGGAATACCGACAGAAACAGCCGAGCATCGAGCGGCTGAAAACGCTGGCCGCGACCTTCCGCCACGCCGCCTGGTTCAATCCCGTTTCCTCCTCGTTGTGGAAGCATGGTGAGACGATCGGTATTATCCGCACGATTATTCCGATGTTCGAGCTGAATCTGGCCGGGCTGGAAAAAGGGGTCCGACATTTGACCGCCCGCTGACTTCACCCCGAACTTATGTTTGCCCCGGTCGACACTCTGCACCTGTTGCTCTAGGGAGGTACGTGATGGGACATCTGGTTGGAAAAGACATATTTCGGGAGTTGGGCCGCAAGATAGATGGAATGGAAACGCGGGCACCCTGGAATGACACGCTGCATGCCATCCTGAAGGAGCTTTATTCGGAACAGGAGGCCGACCTGGTGGTGAAGATGCCCTATGGTCTCTCCACCTTTGCCGAACTGGAACAGGCAACGGTCATCGAGCGGGCAGTGCTGCGAAAGCTGCTGGATGGACTGACGGCCAAAGGCCTGGTTGTCGACCTCCAGCTCCATGATGAATTCCATTATGCCCCGTCTCCTCTCGTGGTCGGGATTTTTGAATTCACCATGATGCGCCTGGGGCCGAACGTCAAGACCAAGGAGATGGCGAAGCTTTTCCATGAATATATGGAAGGGAATGATTCCTTTCTCGGGGCGAATTTCGGACAGGGAGAGCAGATCTCGATATTTCGTGCCCTGCCCCATGAGGAAGTTTTGTCCGGGTCAGATTATTTCGAGGTGCTCGATTACGAGAAGGTCTCGACTCTGCTGGCGGACAACGACAGGTTTTCCATCGGCCTCTGCAGCTGCCGCCACGAAAAACTGCACCTGGGGGAAAAGACCTGCGATGTCCCCCTGGAAAAGTGCTCACAGTTCGGCTATGCGGCTGATTTCATGATTCGCCACAACCTGTCTCGCGAGGTGAGTCACTCCGAGATGGCGGACAATTTTGCCCGGTCACGGGAGATGGGGCTGGTGCTTGGCGCGGACAACGTACGGAAAAACGTCAAGTTTGTCTGCCATTGCTGCAAATGCTGCTGCGGGCCGCTGCTCGGCATCAGCAAATTCGGCTATCCCAATGCCATTGTTACCTCGAACTATATTTCCGAGATCGTCGATGCACCATGCATCGGCTGCGGGAAATGCGCGAAGGCCTGCCCGATTAACGCGATATCGATGAGCGCTGCCGCGAACCCGGAAAAGAACAGAAAACAGGATGCACAGGTGGATACGTCCATCTGCATCGGCTGCGGTGTCTGTGCCCTGAAATGCCCCACCAAAGCCTGCATCCTGGTAAAGCGGGAGCAGCGGGTCATTCATCCGGAAACCACCTTCGAGCGGCTCATGCTCCAGTGTCTGGAAAAGGGTACCCTCCAGAATCAGATTTTTGCCAATCCCAAAAGCATCAGCGAAAAATTTCTCAGTGCCTTTATCGGCGGATTCCTGCGCCTGACCCCGGTCAAGAAAGCGCTCATGAGCGATACCTTGCGATCGCGTTTCCTCACTGCCATGAAACAGGGAGTTGCCCGACAAGGGAAGGGCTGGCTGACGGACGTGTGAACTCTGGCTTGTTTGGCAATCGTATGCTGCACGAGGAGATAGTCGAAGAAAAAAGGAGTGAGCCGATGGCAGATAATTTTCCGGAAGCAAGGTTTATCAGCACGAACGGCATTCGCATGGCGGTTTATGAGCAGGGGAGCGGAATTCCTGTGGTCCTCTGCCACGGTTTCCCGGAACTTGCCTATTCCTGGCGCAAGCAACTCCCGGCATTGGCTGAGGCAGGATTTCGAGCGATTGCTCCCGACCAGCGGGGCTATGGAAGGACAGACAAGCCCGGCAAGATTGAAGAGTATGACATCCGGCAGTTGACCGATGACCTAGCGGGACTTCTGGATGCTCTGGGCCTTGATCGCGCGGTCTTTTGCGGCCATGATTGGGGTGGTCACGTGGTGTGGGAAATGCCGGCATTTCATCCCGATCGGGTTGCTGGCATTATTGCGCTGAATACTCCGCACCGCTATTTTCAGCGAATGGGGCCTGACCCGATCGCCTGGATGCTGGAAAACTACAGCTCCCACTACTATCGCATGGCCTTCCTGCAGGAGGGTATTGAAGCGAGCTTGACTCCCGAAATAATCCCCCTCTTTCTTGCCGGCCTCTACCGGGCGCGGCCC
>JAJZQA010000178.1 GCA_021810985.1 Deltaproteobacteria bacterium | reverse complement strand
TTTTATACTGAATATGTCTGAACTCAAAATTTACTACTAGCTTCTTAAACCCATTCTTCTCTCTACTATTTAGTTTTCAAAGACCAAGGTCTTGCTTGCGACAGACTCGGCACTCTATCCTACCCGCCTCCATCTGTCAACACTTTTTTCAGAAAAAAAACTCTTCCGCGATCTCTTTTTGCCGACATCGCAGCGGCCAACCTTTATATCTGAACCGCCAAACTCTGTCAACAACTTTTTTCGCTCCGGCTTTTTTCTTTCGCCGACCGGGTCCCGCTTGCGCGTTTTCCGGAGCCCATCTTTCTACCAAACCAGGGCCAGACTGTCAATACTTATTTTTATCTGAAAGAGCTTTTTCGCGTCCCGCGCCACCTTCCGTTTTTCCCCGGTGCGCAAGAGGGACGTTTATACCAACTCAGCCCTCACCTGTCAACTACTTTGTTCAAGTTTTTTTGGAGGGTTCTACAATTTGTCAATTACACAACTTTGAGTCGAGCAAATCTCCGTTTACCAACCTGAACCACGTACTCTTTGCCTTTGAGAATTTCACAGCTTTCGTCCAAAACTTTTTCGGAGTCAATCTTTACGCCACCCTGCAGGATTGACCGTCGGCCTTCGCTGTTCGACTTCACCAACCCGGCTTCCGCGAGGGCCTTGCACAGCAACATGGTTCCAGTCTCACAGCGCACGGTGATTTCATCCAACTCTTCAGGAACCTGATTATCCCTAAAGCGGCGGACGAAGTTCGCCTCTGCAGTGTCGGCATCATGAGCGCTATGGTAGCGACTGACCAACTCTCTGCCTAAAGCCTTTTTAGCTTCCATGGGATGAACGGAACCATCTTTCAGCCCGTCTTTCAGTTTCTCCAACTCGATCAGAGGCAGATCACTCAGGAGTTCGTAGTAGCGCACCATCAACTCATCGGAGATGGACATGATCTTCCCGAAAATAGCATCCGGGTTTTCATTGATCCCAATATAGTTTCCAAGCGACTTCGACATCTTGTTAATACCGTCAAGTCCCTCCAGCAATGGCATAGTGATTACCGTCTGCGGTGCCTGTCCCCATTCCCGCTGCAACTCACGCCCGACCAGGAGATTGAATTTCTGATCCGTACCGCCAAGTTCAACATCAGCCTTAAGGGCAACAGAGTCGTAACCTTGAATTAAGGGATACAAGAATTCATGAATACTGATCGGCTGTTGACTTGCAAATCTTTTAGAAAAATCATCCCGCTCCAGCATGCGCGCAACGGTATATTTTGCAGCCAAGGCGATGAGATCCGAGGCCTGCAGCGGCGACAGCCATTCGGAATTAAATACCACCTTGGTTTTTTCCGGGTCCAGGACCTTGAATACCTGTTCTTTATAAGTTTCGGCATTACGCAGGACGTCATCACGCGTCAGTGCTTTCCGGGTCTCACTTTTACCGGTCGGATCACCGATCATGCCGGTAAAATCTCCAATCAGAAAATAAACCTCATGACCCAGCTGCTGGAACTGTCGAAGCTTTTGCAGGAGAACGGTATGCCCGAAATGAAGATCTGGCGCAGTGGGATCAAACCCGGCTTTAATTCTCAGAGGCACCCCGGTTTTCGCCGACTTTTCGATCTTTTCGATCAATTCTTTTTCGAGGAGAATCTCGACTGCTCCTCGGCCGATTATTTCCAACTGCTCACTGACTGACATAACGCCACAACATCCCCTCAACGGCATACAAGCGAAATCCGTTCAATACCGAGGGCCTTTCCCGTAATTTCATCAATTTCTAAAGCAACACAGTTAATCCGAATATCTTTTTTGGCCACTTCAAATCTGACCGGCAGTTGCGAGAGAAACTTCTCAACCGCCAACTCTTTGCGTATACCAATCACTGAATCGAAGCTTCCCGTCATTCCTACATCTGTCATGTAGGCGGTCCCGCCCGGCAGCAACCGTTCATCCGCGGTCTGGACATGGGTATGGGTACCGAGAACAGCGCTTACCCGCCCATCAAGATAGGCACCTAAGGCCATTTTTTCCGAGGTCGCCTCCGCATGGAAATCGACTACGATAATCGGAGTAATTTCCCTTAATCGCTCGATTTCTTTATCAGCCGACCGGAACGGGCAATCGAGCGGATTCATAAACACCCGGCCCTCAAGATTCAGCACAGCAATATTAATCCCGGAAGCTGTCTGAATCACGGCACTTCCTTGGCCCGCTGCGCCAGCCGGATAATTTGCCGGCCGAACCAGCTTTTTTTCTCTGTTGATATAATCGAGGGAATCCTTTTTGTCCCAGATATGGTTGCCACTGGTAAGCAGGTGGACCCCGCAACCAAAGAGCTCTTTTGCGGTCTCCTCGGTAATACCGAAACCACCGGCGGCATTTTCACCGTTCGCGATAACACTATCTATCGTATATCGATCAACCAGGCGATGGAGTTCCTGAGAAACCGCCTGCCGGCCGGGTTTACCAACGATATCAGCAATAAAGAGAAGCTTAACGGGCATATTCGATTGCTCTCGTTTCCCGTATCACATTTACTTTTATTTGACCTGGGTAGGTCATCTCCGCCTCGATTTTTTTGGCAATATCCTTGGCCAGAACTACAGCCCGCTCATCATTGACATCTTCACTGGACACCATGACCCTGATTTCACGACCGGCCTGTATTGCAAACGAATTCGTTACGCCGCGATATGAAGTAGCAATTTTCTCGAGATCCTCCAGACGCTTCACATAGGTTTCCATCATCTCGCGACGGGCTCCGGGTCTTGCACCGGAGAGAGCATCGGCCGCCTGAACCAGAACGGCAAGTACGGTTGCCGGCTTTTCGTCCTCGTGATGCGCCATGAGCGCATGGACTATCTTCGGAGACTCGCCGTATTTTCTCGCCAGCTCCGCGCCGATTACCGCATGAGAACCTTCGACTTCATGGTCGACGGCCTTGCCGAGATCGTGGAGGAGACCAGCCCGTTTGGCCTGCTTGACATTGACACCGAGTTCTTCTGCCATGATTCCGCACAAAAATGCCACTTCCAGGGAGTGCTGGTAGACGTTCTGACTGTACGAGGTCCGGTACTTCAGACGCCCGAGCAACTTCAGAATGTCGGGATGAATGCCGTAAACACCCAGATCAAACGCCGCCTGTTCACCGGCCTCCTTGATTGCCTGCTCGACTTCTTCGGTTGATTTTGCCACAACCTCTTCGATCCGGCCGGGATGGATGCGGCCATCAGCAATCAGTTTCTCCAGTGAAAGCTTGGCAATTTCCCGGCGTATCGGATTAAAACCGGAAAGTATAACCGCCTCCGGAGTATCATCGATAATCAGATCGATTCCTGTTGCTGCTTCCAGAGCCCGAATATTTCTGCCCTCGCGGCCAATGATACGTCCTTTCATCTCATCAGAAGGGAGCGCGACTACGGAAACCGTTTTCTCCGCAACGTACTCCCCGGCATATCTCTGGATAGCAAGGGAAAGAATCTCTTTCGATTTTTTGTCCGCGGTCTCGCGCGCCTCCTCCTCAATAGCCTTTATTCGCTTGGCAGCATCCTGCTTTGCCTCATTTTCAAGGGCTTCCATGAGAACTTTTTTGGCCTCTTCGGAGGTCAGCCCGGAAATTCTTTCAAGGGTTTGCCGCTCTTCCGCGATCATTTGAGCGAGGTTTTCTTCCTTTTGGCTTAGGGCCTGCTCACGGGCACTGAAACTCTGTTCCTTCTTGAAAAACTCAGCATCCCGCTGATCGAAGATCAAAACCTTCTTATCGAGGTTTTCTTCTTTTTGCTGGATTCTTCTTTCAAGTGACTGCAGGTCCCGGCGCTTGTCTTTCGACTCACGCTCAAACTCGGCCTTTGCCTGATACACAGCATCCTTTGCTTGTAACGTGGCTTCCTTCAGGATTGTTTCGGATTCGCGTCGTGCATCTTCAAGTATGCGCTCCGCCGAACTCTCCGCCTTGGCTACAACAGATCCGGATAGCTTCTTCCGCAGAAGATTTCCGGCAACAAAACTGACAACCGCTGCTACTAGTATAAAAATTATGGCATATTGGAGTTCCACTGATTTTTCCTCCCTTTCTATGTATAATCCCTACCCGTGGCTAGATCTGGGGGCTTCCACGGAACAATTCCGCGCGATTTCGAAGCCGTAGCCAGGGCATGAATTCGTTATTTACGGTGCGACCGGACAAACAACTCTTTTGTCAGTAATGATTAGATCCATTTTAACATCGTGCGACTCGCCAAGGATCTCGTCAACCAACTGGAAATCATAACAAAGCCCGACAAGTTTGCCGTGACCTTCCAGACGATGAATCGTCTTGTCGTAGTATCCTTTACCGTAGCCGATTCGGTGACCATTCAGGTCAAAGGCAACGCCTGGGACAACGAGTATATCCGCATCTTCAACATCAAAAAATCGCTCCGATGCACGCGGTTCCAGAATTCCGAATGCGCCCTTCTCCAGGGAAGACAAATCCCGCACTTCACGAAAAATAAGTTCGTGTTCCACGACTACGGGAAAAGCGACCTTCTTGCCGGAAGCCAATGCAGTACGAACTATCAGTTCCGTATCAACCTCATAGTGAATCGGGGAGTAGACAAGCACACTCCGGGCTCGCTTGAAGTTATCGGTATCCAGAAACGCGTTCTGGATACGCAGGCTCGCAGATCGGAATTCCTCAGGAGAAAGAGATTTGCGGTGCGCAAGCATGCTGCGCCTAAGAGTTCTCTTTGGCACGAAAACTGCTCCTTCGGTCCTGCTATAAAATTTGGCGCTGGTTCCGGCAACAAAATAGGGAGAAAAGAAGACGGGCTCTCAGGAGAAGAAAGAGAAGGGGATGGAGAAAACGGGATACCAATAAAGTTACAGCCGCTCGACCGGCAGATTCTCTTAAAAAGATGAGAAATTTAGCGACGTAGAACCTTTCAACTGGAAATCGTGAGAGGGTAACTTATCAGCAAACGGAGCAGACCTTGGTAACTGCAAGCCTCCTCCGAATCAGTAAAAAAAATCTTCCAACCCGTTATCGGATCATTCAATCTATTTCTATATATTGAACAAATCTCCCTGAAGAGACCTTTCTTGCTAGTCAAGCATCACAGCTTCATCTATATGTCTAGTTAGACGAGAAATTCTCTCGCATATGAAATGTTCCTGCCGCGAACACTCCCGGGATTGCAGAAGCAAAGATTCCGCGACATTTAAGAGAGCCAGAATGGCAAGAATCTGAAAATCAGCGGTTTTCATCGAGGTCTGAACTTGAGCGATCGTATCGTTTACCAACGACTCAACTTCCCTCACTTCTTCAGCTGACGCTGAGCTTCGAACCTGCACTTCCCTTCCAAACACCTTGACACGGTGCAAAGAGTTCACAGGACTAAACCCCATCCATCTTTTTCAGTATAGCGTCAATCCGAGACTTGAAAACCTCCCGCTCTGCCAGGAGCTTCTGATTCTCCTCTTTGAGCAAGGCATTCTCCTGCTTCATCGAGGAAAATTCCCTCAATAAAAACTCAATCTTGCTCTCAAGTGCGTCAAAAAGTTCTGCATCCATAAAACATCCTTAATGTGGGCCACATACTAGTGCATAAGCAGCCAAAAGTCAAGGTTATTATCAGAAAAGAGCCTGCACAAACTGTTCCGGATCGAACTCCCGCAGGTCATCTACGCCTTCACCGATACCGATATATCTGACCGGTATTTTGAACTCACTGCTGATGGCAACAACAATTCCACCCTTGGCTG
>JAJZQA010000177.1 GCA_021810985.1 Deltaproteobacteria bacterium | reverse complement strand
TCGCCAGTTGGCGGTGGAAACACCGAAAAATATTGCCATTGGCGAGATCGGCCTGGACTTTTTTCGTGATCGCTCCCCCCGTGACGTTCAGGAAATCGTTTTCCGCCGTTTTCTCATCATGGCCTCCGAACTCTCCCTGCCGGTGATCATCCATGACCGGGATGCCCATGAGCCGCTCATGCGCATTCTCCGGGAAGAAAAATCGCGCGGTCTGCGGGGCGTACTCCACTGTTTTTCCGGTGACCTGGAAATGGCCCGGGAGTGCGTGGACCTGGGTTTTTATCTCTCGATCCCCGGGACCATCACCTTTCCCGGCAATGAACAGTTACGCAGAGTGGTCCGCGCTATCCGCATGGAAAATCTTCTTCTGGAGACCGACTGTCCGTACCTTTCCCCGGTGCCATATCGAGGAAAACGCAACGAGCCTGCCTACCTGAGAATAACGGCGGAAAAGGTCGCGGAACTGAAAGGGCTCTCCCTGGAGGATGTGGCGCGCATTACCACACTCAATGCGGAAACCCTATTCGGCCTGGGTTTGAAGGAGCAACAGGCATCTATCGCCTACAAGATCAGAAACTCCCTTTACCTCAATATCACCAACCGCTGCTCCAACCACTGCTCGTTCTGCGCGAAATTCAGCGATTTTCTGGTCAAGGGACACCTGCTCAAATTGAATCATGAGCCGTCCGTCAATGAGGTTATGTCCGCAATCGGAGATCCCTCCGGATATGACGAGGTGGTCTTCTGCGGCTATGGCGAACCCCTGCTCCGCCTTGACCTGGTACGCGAAGTCGCCGGCAGGCTGAAAAAAACGGGCTGCCGCGTCAGGATCAACACCGACGGCCAGGCAAATCTGGTCTACGGCAGAAATATCCTGCCGGAACTCGCCGGTCTGATTGACGCCATTTCCGTGAGCCTTAACGCCGCCGACGCCGAAACCTACCAGCAACTCTGCGCCTCCCCCTTCGGCTCGTCAGGTTTTGCGGGCGTCTGCGACTTTCTGATCGAAGCGAAGAACCATATTCCCACTGTGGTAGCTTCGGCGGTAACGGTACCCGGCATCGACATTGAAGCCGTTCGCCGCCTGGCTGAATCGCTGGGTGTCATATTTCGCGAGAGGGAGTATGCTGATGTCGGTTGAATCCACAACCGGAGCAGAAAACAGGGGAACTGCCCACGATGAGGCCGAAGCCATCGGCATCTGCCTCGGCGCCAGCACCGTCACCATTGCCCGGCGCCGAGGAGAACATCGCTCCTTTTCACAGATACGCCACGAGGGCAAGGTTGACGAGGTGCTGCGCCAGTTTCTCGACACGGCCCTTCCGGCCAAGGTCAGCATTACCGGACGTTCTTTCCGCAATCTGATCACTATTCCCACCCTCTCGGAACCGGAAGCGGTGGAACACGCCTACGCGTCCCTCCGCCACACCTGTCCGGAGGTCGACTGCATCGTTTCCGCGGGAGGAGAGACGTTCCTTGCCTACTTCCTCGACCGGAACGGCAGAATCCGCTCCGTGCAGACCGGCAACAAATGCGCCTCCGGCACCGGTGAATTTTTTCTCCAGCAGATTCAGCGGATGGACCTGGACCTCCTGGACGCAGTCACCCTGGCAGATGGAGCAGAACCCTACCCCGTTGCCGGAAGATGTTCGGTTTTCTGCAAATCGGACTGCACCCACGCCCTGAACAAAGGGCTTCCCAAGGGACGGATCAGCGCCGGGTTATGCAGGATGATGGCCGGCAAAATCAGTGAAATCCTGAAAAAGAACCGGCCCAAGCGAATACTGGTGATTGGCGGCGTCTCGCGCAACAATGTCGTGCTGGACTTTCTCCGGGAAAGCTATCCGGAGACCCTGACACTTCCCGAATCGCCATTTTTCGAGGCGCTCGGCGCCCTCTGCGAAGCGGAACGGAACGGTCCCCTGCTGACTGAAACAGCGTCTCTGTTCACCCCGGCCCACACTTCTTTCACTTTTCTCCCCGGACTGAACGAGGCCTTGACGAAAGTCACCTTCAACGCAATGGCACGCGGTCCCTTCCATAACGGCGAGTATATTCTCGGGCTTGACGTGGGAAGCACGACGACCAAGGCCATCCTGCTCCGGACAGACACCAACGCCATCACGGCAGGCGTCTACCTGCGGACTTCCGGAGATCCGGTCGCGGCAAGCAGGCGCTGTTACCGTGAACTGCTGCGGCAGATTCCCGACGACATCACAGTGAAAATCATCGGCATCGGCACCACCGGAAGCGGCAGACAGATTGCCGGCCTCCATGCCCAGACCCCCGGGGTGATTAACGAAATCGTCGCCCATGCCGCGGCAGCGGTGTTCTTCGACCCGGAGGTCGAAACGATTTTCGAGATCGGCGGACAGGACGCCAAATACACCTTCATCACCAACCGGGTGGCGAGTGACTATGCCATGAACGAGGCCTGTTCCGCGGGGACCGGGTCATTTCTCGAGGAAGCCTGCCGGGAAACGCTCGGAATCATCACCGAGGAAATCGAGGCCATTGCCCTCTGCGCCACCTCACCGCCAAATTTCAGCGATCAGTGCTCGGCCTTCATCAGCAGCGACATCAAGACCGCGGTTCAGGAGGGGATCGCGCAGGAAGACATCGTTGCCGGGCTGGTCTACTCGGTCTGTCAGAACTACCTCAACCGGGTAAAAGGCGCACGTCCGGTCGGCAAGAAGATCTTCATGCAGGGCGGGGTCTGCTACAACCGCGCGGTACCGGCAGCCATGGCGTCGCTCTGCGGTCAGGAGATCATCGTCCCGCCGGATCCGGGCCTGATGGGCGCCTTCGGTGTTGCACTGGAAATGAAGCGAAAGATCGAATCGGGAATCTTGGAAAAAGCCACTTTCAATCTGCGGGAACTGGCGGATCGGGAGGTGCATTACCAGGAGCCGTTCATCTGCGCCGGCGGCCGGGAAAAGTGCGACAGAAAGTGCTCGATTGCACGAATAGAAGTAAACGGCAGCATCTACCCTTTCGGCGGCGCCTGCGACCTCCACTACAACCTGCTGCGGAACAAAAACCTCGATCCCAAAGGACTGGACCTGGTTAAGATCCGCGAGGATCTGGTATTTCGGAAATACGTGCCCAAGACTGCTGAAGACCAAGCTGCGCGTAGCATCGGCATTCCTGTTTCCCTCCTGACCAACAATCTCTACCCCTTTTATGCAACGTTCTTCACTCACCTGGGCCTGCGTGTCGTGCCGGGCAGTACCCCAGACCCTCAAGGCATGGAAGCTCCGGGAGCGGCCTTCTGTTTTCCGATCCTGTTAAGCCATGCCTTCCTCCAGGGGCTCATGCAACAGGAAGTGGATTATGTTTTCATTCCCCAGGTCAAGAGCCTGACCCTGAAAACCAGCGACGAGGCAAACTGTACCTGCCCCCTGGTCCAGGCGGAACCGTATTTCCTGCAGGCGGCATTCTTCGATTCGCTGGAGCAAAAACTCCTGACGGAGGTACTTGATTTCGACAACCCGGAACGCCTCCGCAAGGCGTTCATTTCACTGGCCCGGAAACTGGGTTTCTCCCGCGGAAAGGCTCTGCAAGCCTTCAAACAGGCCAACAGCGCATTTGAAGCCATGCACCGTGAAATGCATGAAATAGGCCGGGATTTTCTGGCGAGCATGAAACCCGACGAAAGCGCCATTGTGCTCTTCGGCCGGCCTTACAACGCTTTCAGCAAGTTCGGCAACATGGGCATTCCCCATAAATTTGCCAGCCGTGGCTACCGGGTACTGCCGCACGATTTCCTGCCGCTCGAAGAGTTGGGCGGGACATCGGTCAGCCAGATGTATTGGGCAACCGGCCAGGGAATTATGCAAGCGGCACACTTCGTCCAGTCTCAGCCGAATCTGTTCGGGGTTTTCGTCACAAATTTCAGCTGCGGCCCTGACTCCTTCATCACCGGGTATTTCCGTGACCTGATGGGCAGAAAGCCCTCCCTCACCCTCGAAGTCGACGCCCATACCGCCGACGCTGGTATCGATACGCGCATTGAGGCATTCCTCGACGTGATCAGTGGCTACCGGGAACTCGATATCGCTCCCGAACTACCCTCCGGCTTCACACCCGCCCGGATGATCCGGATCGACGATGACCATTGCCTGGAAACGGGTGACGGGAAACGCTACCGCATTACCGATCCAAGGGTACACCTGGTTATTCCATCCATGGGCGACTCGACCACCCAATGCCTCGCCGCCGCCTTTCGCCATGTCGGCATCAAGACAACCGCACTTGCCCCTCCCGGACCTAAAGAACTTTCCCTTGGCAAAGGACATACCACCTGCAAGGAATGCCTGCCCCTTATCCTGACCACCGGCTCGTTGGTGAACTATCTGAACGAAATCCGGAAAGAGGGCGAGATCCTCGCCTATTTGATGCCGGATACGGACGGACCCTGCCGCTTCGGCCAGTACAATGTCTTTGTGAAAAACTTCATTCGCAAAAACAGGATTCCGGATCTGGCACTCTTGACCTTTTCCTCCAGCGACAGTTACGACGGCTTGCCGGCAGGGCTTGCACGACGAGCCTGGCTCGCTATGGCCATAGGGGACGGTCTCGAGGAGGTTCGTGCCGGAATCCTGACCATTGCGGCAGACCGTGATGAGGCGCTTGCCGCCTTCAACCGGGCAAGAGCTCGGATTGTCACGAGCATCGCCAGTGACGGCTATGACATTCTGATGGAGACATTACGGACCGAGATGGCCGGACTGGCCTCCCTGAAGAAAAAACTCAGCCTTACTGAAGTGACCCGCATTGCGCTGGTGGGTGAGATTTTTGTGCGGCGGGACGGTTTCTCGCGCCAGTACCTGGTGGAAAGCCTGGCGAAAAAAGGCATCCTGGTAAGAACCGCGCCGATTACCGAATGGCTGCACTACACGGACTACTGTTTCAGAGAGGGCTTGAATGGCCCAATTTCCCTGAAAAAGAAATTGGGCCTGACGCTGAAAAAATTCGTCATGGGCAAGGATGAACGGCTTATTTTCCGGCATCTCGCCCTGTCCGGCTTCCATGACGGCCACACCGTTGACATGGACCACCTGATGGCGAAGGGTGCGGCCCTCATCAACCCGGAACTGACCGGCGAAGCAATCCTGACCATCAGCTCGGCCCTCACCGAGATCGGAGACGAAACCCATGGCGTGATCAGCATCGGCCCCTTCGGCTGCATGCCCTGCCGTATCGCCGAGTCAATCCTCAGCTACCGGCTCGAGGAGGAGAAGGCACGCTTTTCCCGATCACGGGGGAATTTCTGGGCTCGCAACAAGGAACATTTGCAGCTGCCGTTCCTGGCGATCGAAAGCGATGGTACGCCTTTTTCACAACTGGTAAAGACCCGGCTGGAAAGCCTCATTCTGTCCGCGAACCGGCTGAAGGAAGATTTGCGGGAGCACTGAGAGTGCCGAACGTTTGTTCGATTCCGGTCTTCGCACCAAAACAAAAAGTGGTTACGGTAACGCACCGCGACCACTTTTTGTTTTCCCATGCAGGTAGTGTGAATTGCGCCGAGCCATGCGCCATAGAAAAGGTGCAGGGCTAGTCCTCCGAGAGGCGAAGTCCGAGTCAATATTGCCAACTTGGAAGCCAGCCCCCATCAAATGATCTGTACTATGTCCGCTGATTTCCCAGTGACTTCCCGCGCTTACCGTAGCGTGAACGCCGGCGAGTACGACGGTTTCGTTTCCAAGCTCAGCCCCAATGGCGATTCACTGGTCTATTCGAC
>JAJZQA010000176.1 GCA_021810985.1 Deltaproteobacteria bacterium | reverse complement strand
AAAGCCGAGGCGATCTTCGACCTGATGGCAAAGTTCGCCGAATACGGCTTCAACAAATCCCATTCCGCCGCCTATGCGCTGATCGCCTATCATACCGCCTACCTGAAGGCTCATTATCCCGTTGAATTCATGGCCGCCCTCCTTACCGAGGACATGGACTCTTCCGACAAGGTGACGAAAAATATCTCTGAGTGCCGCGAGATGGGCATTCAGGTGCTGCCGCCCGATATAAATGCTTCCGAACTTTCCTTTACGGTCCGGGAGACCTCTATCAGGTTCGGCCTCGGTGCGGTAAAAAATGTCGGGACCGGTGCTGTTGAGGCGATTCTCGAAGCACGGAGCGAGGGGGCTTTCAAGGACCTGTTTGAATTCTGCAGCCGGGTTGACCTGCGACGGGTGAACCGGAGGGTTGTCGAATCACTCATCAAGTGCGGAGCATTCGATTCCACCGGAGCCAGGCGTGCCCAGCTGGTTGCGGCTCTGGAAGGCGCCATGGAAGTCGGGCAGAAGCTCCAGAAGGAACGAGCCAGCAGCCAGGCCTCCCTGTTTGGTGAGGCGGAGGTGGTTTTTTCACCCGGAAACGGTGTCGGCGCTCTGCCGGAGATACCCGAATGGCGGGAGAAAGAGTTGCTTTCCTTCGAGAAAGAGGCGCTCGGCTTCTATATTACCGGCCACCCCCTTGACCGCTATGGCGATGATGTGCGGAGGTTTTCCACCGCCACAACGGCCACCATCTCGGAGCGGAGCGACAAGACGGAAGTGCGGCTCTGCGGGATCGTCTCGTCCCTTTCGGAAAAAATCACCAAAAAGGGCGACCGGATGGCCTTTGCCTTGATTGAGGACCAACTGGGTTCTGTTGAACTGATGGTTTTTCCTGATGTTTATGGAAAATGCGCCCCCTTTCTGAAGACGGATGACCCCTTGCTGGTGACCGGAATTCTCGAGGTCGGAGAGGAAAGCTGCAAGATCAGAGCAACCGATATTTCGCTCCTCGGCATTCTGAAAGAAACCCATTCCCGCCGGGTCAGCTTCGTGCTGGATGCTTCCAGGTCAAGCAGCGAGCAGCTGCAGGCGTTGAAAGAGCTGATCGGCCGGCACCCGGGAGAGTGCCCTGCCCGTTTGCAGGTGATCATCCCCGATACCTGCCGTGCGACACTACGTTTGCCCTCTGCCTATTCCGTTCGGCCCAGCGATGATTTGTCGCTGGAAGCGGAAGGATTATTCGGGTATAATGTCACGGTTTTTGAATAAGTGTTGAAGAGGACGCGTAAGGAGAAAAATACGATGGCGTTGCATTATTATCTCGATTTTGAAAAACCGATTGCCGAGCTGGAAGAAAAAATACAGGAACTGCTGGAGTTTTCTACCGATACGGTTGATCTGAAAACGGAGATTGCCCGCCTGGAAAAGAAGGTCGAGAAGATGAGGGAAGAAATTTTTTCTAATCTGACCCGCTGGCAGACCGTACAGGTTGCCCGCCACATAAACCGTCCGTTCACTACGGACTATATCCGGCTGATTTTTACCGACTTCGTCGAACTGCACGGTGACCGCAAATTTTCCGACGATCATGCGATTGTGGCAGGCCTGGCCAGGCTCGATGGTGAGCCGGTCATGGTGATCGGCCATCAAAAGGGTCGTGACACCAAGGAAAAAGTCTTCCGGAATTTCGGCATGCCGAATCCCGAAGGGTACCGCAAGGCGCTGCGCCTCATGGAAATGGCGGAACGCTTCGATCTGCCGGTTATCACCTTTGTCGATACGCCCGGCGCTTTTCCCGGTATCGGGGCGGAAGAGCGGGGTCAGGCTGAGGCAATTGCCCGAAATCTCTGCGAAATGTCCCGCCTGCGAGTTCCGATCATCGTTGTCGTGACCGGTGAAGGCGGCTCGGGTGGCGCTCTCGCGATTGCCGTGGGCGACCGGATCCTGATGCTTGAACACTCGATCTATTCCGTCATTTCCCCGGAAGGCTGCGCTGCCATCCTTTGGGGCGATGGCTCCAAGGGAGAGCTTGCGGCCGAGGAACTGAAACCGACGGCGCGTGACCTGCAGGAGTTGAAAGTCATCGACGAGATTATCCCGGAACCGGTGGGCGGTGCTCATCGGGATTATGAAACCACGGCAAAAAACGTGCATGAAGCCCTTGCGAGAAACCTAGCCGAATTGCGCGGACTTCCCCTGAAGAAACTGCTGGAAGGCCGCTATGACAAATTCCGGCAGATGTCCCGTTTTACTGAATGATTGTGATCGAGCCTGTGTTGCACAGGTGTCTGCTAGTGGAAAAGGGGCCCCAAATGGCGGCCCCTTTTACCGTTTTGGGGGGAGTATGAAAGAACGTCTGCAGAAAATTCTTTCCCATGCCGGAGTTTCTTCCCGGCGTGCCGCGGAAGAGATCATCCTTGCCGGCCGGGTTGCCGTGAACGGTGTCGTGGTCAGCGAGTTGGGGGCCAAGGCTGATCCTGACCATGATACGATAACCGTTGACGGCAAACGAATCGGTACGGATAGCGCCCGGGTCTACCTCGTCCTCTACAAGCCCGCCGGATACATGACCACCCTGAAAGACCCGCAGGGCAGACCCCTGGTGACCGACCTTCTCAAGGGCATTCGGGAAAGGGTCTACCCGGTAGGACGTCTTGATTATAATACCGAAGGGGTGCTGCTGCTGACCAATGACGGTGAGTGGGCGAACGCTCTTGCTCACCCGCGCCATGAGGTTGACAAGGAGTATCATGTCCGGGTCCAGGGCCGGGTTTCTCCGGTGCAAATACAGCGGCTGACGGCTGGTGTCGAGCTGGAGGACGGGATGACCGCCCCCGCGCAGGTCAGGCTCGTCCGGGAAAGCGATAATAATACCTGGCTTTCCATAACCATTCATGAAGGACGCTACCGTCAGGTACGCCGGATGTGCGAGGCGGTGGGCCTTTCGGTGGTGCGCCTGAAAAGAGCCCGTTACGGATTTCTTGGGCTGGAGGGGTTGAGTACCGGGAAATACCGCTTCTTGACCCCGGAGGAGGCGGAACGTCTGCGCCAGTCAAGCGGTGGTGAAAAGACTGTCCCGGTACCTGCTCCTGCCCCTGAGAAGCGACGCGAGCAAAAAGCTTCTGGGAAAAATCATGACGGTAAAAGAGCCTTTGCCGGCAAAAGAGCGGGTGAGTCAGCGCCGGTTCCGGGAAAAAACCGTGGCGGGCGTCGACAGTCCTGACGTTAAGCAGTTTCTTTTTTTCCAGGAGCTGTTCTGATAGGTTTTTTAAGAATCGTGGAATAAAAATGCCGGCAACCATGTGGAAGCCGGCATTTTTGTTGATCAGAGAAAATGTTGAATCAGTTTTTAACGGTGTAATATCCCCTTGACGGTTGCCAAGAGGTCGGACGGCAGGATGTAGGTTTTGGTGTTCGGAGCCGAAGCGAGCTTTTGCATGGCGCCCACATAGCGGTCTCCCAGGAGGAACATGGTCGGAAGTTCCTTGTCTCCCACGGCCCGGGCAATCTCTTCGATGGCCTTTGCCGATGCCTCGGCCAGGGTTATCTGCGCTTCGGCCTCTTTCCGTGCCGCCTCCAGCTTGCCTTCCGCCTCGAGGATGACCGCTGCTTTACGGCCTTCCGCTTCGAGAATTGCCGCCCGTTTAGTCCTCTCGGCCGAGGCCTGTTGTTCCATGGCATGCTGCATGGAAGGGGATGGTTTGATATCCTGAATTTCCACTGACTTTACCGAGATGCCCCAATCGACCACGTCACTGGAGATGATCTCCCTCAACCGGGCCTTGATGGTGTCGCGGGAGGAGAGCGCCACGTCCAGTTCCATTTCGCCGATGATGGCCCTGAGGGTGGTCATGATCAGGTTCTGGATGGCGTATTCGAAGTTGGAGATGCCGTAGACCGCGAGGACCGGGTCGATAACCTTGATAAAGGCAATGGCGTTACAGACGATTACGGCATTATCTTTGGTGATCGCTTCCTGAGCCCCGATCTCCAGCGGCATATCCTTGGTGGTGATGCGGTATGCAACGATGTCAATATAGGGAATGATGAAGTTGAGGCCGGGCTTTAACGTTACGTGGTATTTGCCTAGCCGCTGGACCACATATTCAAACCCTTGGGGTACGATGCGGACTCCCATCATGATGGTTGCCGCTACCGCCACGGCAAAAACAGAAAAAACAACTATACTCGCCATATTTCCCTCCTGTTTTCAAATGTGTGCATAAAGTCAACCGGTCAGCCTTTTTTTATAACCAGTTTGTCACCGGCAATATCAACAATCACTCCCCTGTCACCGAGTTGCAGCTGTTCATCGGAAATGTAGGACCACTCATCTGATCCGAGCACCGCAATGGGAAAGCGAATAATGCCGCCGGGAAAGGTGGCGTCGTTGGCTTTTACGATGATGCCTGATTTGCCGATAATTGCTTCTTTTCCCTGACCGGAAAGGGTTTTTGTTTCCTGCCGAAAGAAGCGAAACCAGCCATAGGTGAACACGCCAGACAGGACCGCCCACAGGGCGAGTTGCAGTGCCAGGGAATCCGTTCTCAGGATGAAAGAAATAAAACCTACAACAACCGCGGCCAGGCCGAACCAGATAATGGTGAAAGAGGGGATCATAATTTCGAAAACGCAAAGGACGATACCGGCTGCAATCCAGATCCAGGGTTCCACGCAGTTTGCCTCCATTGGAATTAATTGTTGGTTTTCTACAAAATTTTCAGTTTGCCGTAATGAGCCTGACCTGTCAATGGGATGTTCGCCGGCCGGCAGTTAAAATAGTAAAGTCGAGTGTATTCCGTTCGTTCCGGGTGAGAGCAGGTGAAACTGACAGAGAGTGAAGTCTTCCTGGAACGTAGCTCCGCACCGATGCAGATCAGGTAAATTATACCAATTACCTGTTGTTTCTATTGACCACGCGCAATTGTTGCGGGAGAATTGTGCTAGTGGGTGAATTAATGGTACGAATGCTTGTCCTGAGGGGGATTCATCATGAGAGTTGCGGTAATGTTGTCCATGCTGATCATTGGTTTTGCGATGATAGCACATGCTGATATTTACCAGTGGGTTGACAGTAAAGGTGTCGTTAATTTTACCGATGATATCAACACTGTTCCGATCAAGTATCAGAAGAAAGTGAAGATCATCTCAACGGGTGAAGCTAGCGATGGCGGTGCCGTTGCAGGGGCTCCACCGCAGTCTGCCCAGGAAAAACCCAAAGAGCAACCAGTGGAACAAACTCAGCGGCAAAATACTTACGGCGGACAGGATGAGCGGTGGTGGCGCTCCCAGTATGCCGGACTTCGAGGAGAGATTGCCCAACTCCAGGCGAATCTTCCCGCGAAACGGGAGGAGGCTGAGCAATTGCGCCGGCAACTGGTAATCTATACCTATGCACGTAATCGGGTTGCGTACCGGGATAAACTGGATGAGATTCAGCGGGATGAAGATCGGATCAGTACCCTTACCAGACAACTTTCAGATCTGGATGCTCAAGCAGCCTCGGCCGGAGTTCCGTTTGAGTGGCGTAAATAATAAGTTTCCCTTCGGAAACTCCGGATGTGTAATTGCCGGTTCCAGAACCGAAACCTGGTACAGGCAGGGTGGCTGCAAGAGTTTCCCGTTTTTCCTCGTTGACAGTGACTGCAAAAACATGTATAAAAATTTTCCACCTGCTTGATGAGCTTTGATTTCATCGCAGCTGGGTACAATCAGCATAAAAATGGCGGCGTAGCCAAGTGGTAAGGCAGAGGTCTGCAAAACCTTTATTCAGCGGTTCAAATCCGCTCGCCGCCTCCA
>JAJZQA010000175.1 GCA_021810985.1 Deltaproteobacteria bacterium | reverse complement strand
GGATTGCTGCTGAATAAAAGGACACGTCGCTGGCAGGCGGCACGCGGTGAGGTCCTTGATATGAATTGGAATAAAACGGTATCAGCGTTGTTGCAGGCTGTCAACCTATACCCGCAAGGCTTCTCCGGGAAATAAAAAGTAGGATCAGGGGGGGCGGAAGATCCGCTCATTGTCTGTCGCGATGCGATCCATTTCAGGTTCGTTATCGGTAAAAACGATGGATGTAATTTAATTGATGACTATTTTCAATTTGACATACAGCTCAGGGGGCTTGTATGTACAGTAGCCGAAACGAGCCTGAATAGCTTCACTGTGGTCATTGAAATTAAATAGTTTTCATCAGGGAAGCGCCGGTTGGGGCCAGACCGGAACTTCCCCGAAGCCCCTCGCAATCGGACGCCGGACGACACCGGCAGGCGAGGCATTACCTTGGTAGACAGGCGTGTTCCCTCGATCCTGCAGCCGGTCCGCACGAGAGGCTTCGTGAAAGCCCCGCTCCGTCCTTTTTGACAGCTACCGGAGTTTCCGGATGGAAACTAAATAATTTCAAATTGTTGTGAAAATGAAGCAGGAGCCGGGCTGTTCCAGGTAATGTGGTGGAAAGTGCGTGGAATCTGATTGACAGTGACCGGTTACTCCGGACGGCGTTCCCGGCGACGGAGCAGGGTGACAGCCAGAAATGCCGTGATGGGGGCCAGGCTTACCAGTGCGGCGGTCAGGTCATCTTCCTGCCACTGGCCGAGGATCGTGTAGGGCAGCAGCACCTGGTAGCCGAGGAAAACCGACCAGCAGAGCACCAGCCGGGCCGCTCCGGCGGCAAAGGGCAGAAACGCCGCCAGGTAGAGGGCGTACCAGGGGTGGAGCGTCGGCGTCAGCAGCAGGAAACAGAAGGTTACCTCCGAACAGGCTTGAAGGGCGGCACGCAGTGCAGTGTAGTTTTCCCGAAGCGAAAGCCGCTGCTGTTGCACGGCCAAGAGGGTATAGCGACATCCGGCCGCGACCAGGAAAAGAGCCGCGAGAATCACCCGGGCGCTTTCTCCGGAACCGCTGGCCTGACGCAGAGTACGAAAGGTGAAGCCGGCAAATTCCCAGTGCAGCGCATAGGTCTGGAGCGTGCCGAGGGCATTGGTCAGGTCGGGAAGAAAAGGCAGCAGCAGGGCTATTCCAGCGAAAAAAGCACCAAGCAGAAAAGAGAGCGAACGCCGGCGCAGTACCAGCAGTATCCCCGGCAGGAAGATCAGCGGCAGCAGTTTTACCAGGACGGCGCAGGAAAAAGCGCCGCCTGCCAGGATCAGGCGCGGATAATCTTTACGGCGAGCCACCGGCTGATCACCGGCGGATACCAGGGTATTTTGCGTTGCGGGCGATGTTCTGCCGATCATCAGGCTCAGGCTGGCGAGGAAAAAGAAGATTCCCGCGCTGTCGATGTGCCCGGAGGCCCCGACCTCGAGGACCGCCACCGGCTGCCAGGCATAGAGTACTGCCAGCCAGACCGGCTGGCGAAAGGCCGCCAACAGGCGCATTATCAGCAGGCAGCTGGCCAGGTCGAGAAGAATCAGCAGCAGCTTGAGGCCGACGATGCTTCCGCCGCACAGAGCACCCGCGGCAAAAACCAGTTGGGCCGCGGGAGGGTAGATGGTGACCAACTCTGCATGGTTGACCAGCTGTTGCAGGCCGGAAAGGTTCTCGCCTGCCGGCTGCAGCAGTGCGGGCGCCGCGGCGTACGGGTTCTTTCCCGAGAGGAGGGTGAGCCCGTCCCACAGATAGCGGTAGATGTCGTCGGAGAGTTCCGGCGCACGGAACAGGAAGAGCAGCCGCGCCGCCGCGGCGATGGTCAGGATCAGTGTCGGAGACCAGCTGATACACCGCCGTTCTCCGAAAAAGAGCACCAGGGTGAGAAGTGAGGCAATCACGGCAGTAACGCCAATTAATTCCGGCACGGCCAGGCGCAGGTTCGGCGGGAGAGCGAGCAGGCAATAGGAGAGGAGCACGATGGCAGGGATTCCCCAATTCAGGAGAGGGGCGGGACGCAGTGGCAAGCTTTTCGGTATGTCCATGGGAAGTATTGTTGTCCTGCTGTTGATGAGCAGCCGGATCTTCGGAGCGGAAATCGGCTTGATCGAGGTCCGGGAACTCTCCCGCACCAATGGCGACTGGGTTATTCTGGACGGACGCCCCAAAGCGCACTGGCAGGCAGGGCATCTGCCCGGAGCCCATTCTTTTTCGTGGGAGAACTATACCAGAACCGATGAAAAAGGTGTGCAGTTTAAAGTGCGCCCGACCCGGGAGCTGGCCGTTGCCCTGGCTGCGCTCGGCATCAGCGAAAAAACCCCGCTGGTGGTCTATGGTGATGCGGATACCAGTTGGGGCGGGGAAGGCTGGCTGGTCTGGCTGCTCAGCTGGCTGGGGCACCAGGGCGAGATCAGAATCCTGAACGGTGGCCTGCAAGCATGGCGCGCCGCCAATCTCACGCTCAAGACCGGGGAAGACGCCTATCGCGGCCCACGGCTGAAATACCGGGTTACCTTGCAGCCACAGCTGGACATCTCGACCGGCGAGCTGCGGAAAACTTTGGGCAAGGTAACGCTGGTCGATACCCGGTCCACCTGGGAGCGGCTGCGTGGCGGCATCCCCGGGGCGGTTGCCATTTCCTGGGAGGATTTCCATACCGGAAAAGACCGGCATCCGCTTCCGCCCGGGGAGCTGAAAAAACTCCTGGCTCAACGTGGCGTCGATCCTCGAAAACCGGTTGTCTACTTCTGCGCGGGAGGGATCAGGTCCGGCTATGCTTGGATGGTGCACCGTTTGGCCGGACTGCCGGGCGGACGCAACTACGAAGGCGGCATGGAGGAATGGAAGCAGCTCGGTTCCCTTTGAGAGCGATTATTAGTTTTTGGCGAGTGTGAATTTTTCATGGAAGAAGGAGATTTGTGATGATGAGGAGACGAATTGGTGCCACGCTGATGCTGGCGACGCTCCTGGCAGTTTTTGTTTTGGCCGGATGCGGGAGCACAACCACCGAGAAGCAAGCGACAGCGGCGACCCTGGAGCCGGCTTCCGCGGATTTTCCCAATGCCGGCCTGCTGGTCAGTGCCGACTCGGTGCAGGCCAGCCTGGGCAGCAACGGTCTGATTGTAATCGATGCCAGAACTTCCGGGTACGAAAGTTCACACATTCCCGGCGCAATCAATGTGAAGTTCGGCGACTATTTTACCTCAAAAGTTGGTCTGAAAGACACGGCAACCCTGGAGGCGCAGCTCGGCAATGCCGGTCTCACGCGGGACTCCAGGATCGTGATTTATGATAACACCACCGCTTCCTGGGGCGCGGCCGGACGCATCTTCTGGATGCTTGAGTATCTGGGCTGTACCGATGTTCACATCATGAACGACGGCTGGGACAAATGGCTGGCGGACGGACGCCGGGTTCAGCTGACCAGCACAACCTTGCCTGCCGCCACCTTTACCGCGGAGATCAACAGCGGGCGCAAGGCAACCTCCTCCCGCATTGCCCAGCGGCTCTATGACACTGACTTTGCCGTGATTGATTCCCGGACCGATGAGGAGTTCCTTGGTTGGCAGCTTTACGGTGAAGCCCGCGGCGGACATATCCCCAATGCGGTGCAGGTCCCCTATGCCTGGTTCTACAACAGCTACAAAACCTCCCTGAGCTACCAGGATCTGAAACTTCTCTTTGAATCTCGCGGCATCACCCCCGACAAGGAAGTGACAGCCTACTGCACGTCCGGGATCCGCAGCGGTTATGTCTACTTCCTGCTGCGCTTGATGGGCTATTCCCGCTGCTCGAACTACGATGCCTCCATCAAGGAGTGGGCTGATAATGGCGACCTCCCCATGGAGAAGGCCGCCAACTATACAACGTCCGTCTACCCGGCCTGGGTCGATGCGCTGGTCAAATTTCATGCACCCGGCAGTAGTTCAAACCCGCCTCCCCAGTACCCCTACGACCGCAACCACAAGTACCTGATTTTCGAGACCCATTGGGGCAGCATCGCGGATATGGAGCAGGGCTGGGCCAACAATTCCTATCTGCTCGGCCATATTCCCGGGGCCATTCACTCCAACTCCGACACCTATGAAAACGGTTATCCCCGCTGGTTCCTGCTGCCGGATGATCAATTGAAGGCGGCGGTGGGGAGCATGGGCATCACCGCCGACACTACGGTGGTTGTCTACAGCGACAGTCCAATCTTCGCGGCGCGGCTCTGGTGGATCCTGACCTATGCCGGAGTAGCCGATGTGCGTATTCTCAACGGCGGCGTAAACTCCTGGGTTGCCGCCGGCTACCAGGTGGAAACAACGATCAACAATCCGCTGGCAACCACATATGCCGGGACTACCCGGCCGGCATTGCTCGCCACCACGAGCCATGTTTTCAGCAACTACCTGAACACTGCAACCACGGTACTTACCGACGTGCGGGCGGGGGGTGAATTTGCCGGACTGATCAGCGGCTACAGCTACCTGGCTGCCAAGGGGAGGATACCTGGCGCCGTCTGGGCCGGCGATGCCGATGACGCTTCCCGGATCTATACCGATGGTGATGGCACGCTGCGCAGCTTCAGCGAAGTCAGGTCGCACTGGAACAGCCTGGGCGCCACCGCGAACAAGGAGCTGATTTTCTACTGCGGCGGCGGTTACCGCTCCGCTCTGGCCTTCTATTACGGCTACCTGATGGGCTATGGGACTATTCGCAACTATTCTGATGGCTGGATGGGCTGGAGTACTACCTATATCGAGAATCCTGCGTATCTGGATGGTCCGACCCCCGGTTGGCAACAGCTTCCTTCGGGACGGCCGGTGGCGACAGGCTCGCCGCTCTGATAGGGACAGGAAACTGCGGGTCGTCAGGCTGCGGCCTGCAGTTCCTTCTGGCAGGTTCTCTTCAGACAGTACCTTAAATTGACAGAATACGGAGATTCCGATGTATTTCACGATAGTAAAAACGGCAACGGTTCTAGGCCTGGCATTTTTTGTGATCGGCCTCACCTGCGACTATTCCCACGCCGGAGCCTGGACCTTGAACAAAGGAAAGCTCTATGACCGGCTCTCCTTGAATTACTACTATGCCGATGACCGGTTTGACAAAAACGCTGACCGTCTGCGCTTTGATGCCAACGGTGATTTCAGTGACATCAATGGCGCCAATTACTTGGAATACGGACTTACCGACCGGATCACCCTGATCAATTCCCTCTATTTCAAATACATTGAAAAAGACGACGACGTCGCAAAAACCACCACCTATGGCCTGGGCGACATCGATCTGGCGATGAAGGTGAAAGTACTGGAGGGAAAGGCCGGAATATTCTCCGCCCAGGGCTTGGTGAAGATTCCGGAGGCCTATGACAGAAATGACCGGGTGCCGCTGGGCAATGGCCAGTACGATCTGGAACTGAAGTTTCTCTATGGCCTTTCCCTGTGGCCGTACCTGCCCGGGTACTGTGGCGTGGAAGCCGGCTATCGCTGGCGATTTTCAGATCCATCCGATGAATTCCGTTATCTGGTGGAGTTTGGCCTGGACCTGACCAAGAATCTCTATGGTCGGGTCAAGCTGGATGGCATCTACAGCATTGACAACGGCAGTCACCTGGACAGCGGCGGCAACCCGACGGCAACCAATAACTTCGACCTGGGAAAGCTTGATGTGACGCTCGGCTACAAGATCACTCCCGCCTGGGGACTTGAGGCGAGCTATACCCCGGAGATCTATGGTCAGAATACCGCCGCCGGAGCTACATATACTTTGGCGGTCACCTACCAGTTGCGTTAGCAATAATCGCTGGTTTTCATCCAGAAACTCCGGGA